>JAZONV010000057.1:0-16372 GCA_045654685.1 Clostridia bacterium
TACATTATAACATAAAAAAAATAACTTTTCAAGCCTTTTTATAAAAACAAGAAAAGTTATATATAAAATTATAAAAATTTAAGAAAAAGCCAAAAATAAGCCTTTTTTTAAGAATATTATAAATTTAAATTTTCAAAAATATTAAGAGAACGCTCTGAAAGATAAGCATTTTTTTCTCTTTTTTTACGAAATCTCTTGTCAGATGGTGAAACAATTCCGAAAGTCACATTCATTGGCTGAAAATTTTTGACGGAACTATCTGAAATGTAATGACAAAGAGCACCTGTTGCGGTCTCTTTTGGAAAAGTTATCAAATCTTTTCCAAGCAAAAGATTTGCCATGTTGATTCCTGCAACCATACCGGATGATGCAGATTCAATATATCCTTCAACACCGGTAATTTGGCCTGCAAAGAAAATTTTTGAATTTTTGAGAGTCTGATAGTGACAATTCAAAAGATTTGGGGAATTTATAAATGTATTTCTGTGCATAACTCCGTATCTTACAAATTCTGCATCAGAAAGTCCGGGAATCATTGAAAATACTCTTTTTTGTTCTCCGAATTTTAAATGAGTCTGAAAACCTACCATATTATAAAGGCTTCCTTCTTTGTTGTCCATTCGAAGCTGAACTACGGCATATGGAATTTCATCTGTTCCGGGAAGTTCAAGACCAACAGGCTTTAAGGGTCCAAACAAAAGAGTATCTTTTCCTCTTTTTGCCATGGTTTCAACGGGCATACATCCCTCAAAAACAACTTCTTTGTCTGCACCGTGAACGGGAGCAATCTCTGCATTTATTAATTCATCATAAAATTTTTCATATTCTTCTTTTGTCATGGGACAGTTGATATAATCAGGATCTCCCTTATCATATCTTGCTTTTTTATATGCTTTTGTCATATCTATTGAGTCAAGAGTAACAATTGGTGCTGCGGCATCGAAAAAGTGAAGATAGCTGTCTCCGAAAAATTCTTTTATGGAATCATAGAGTGAACCTGAAGTGAGAGGACCTGATGCAATTATGGTATATTCATCTTCATTAATTTTTTCATATTCTTCAGTTATTATGGTTATGTTTGGATGATTTTTAATTTTTTGTGTAACAAGGGAAGAAAATCCTTCTCTGTCAACAGCCAAAGCTCCCCCTGCAGGAACTCTTGTTTCATCTGCACATTCCATAATGAGAGAAGATGCTCTTCTCATTTCTTCCTTTAAAAGACCAACGGCATTTTCAAGACCTGCAGCTCTTAAGGAATTTGAACAAACAAGTTCTGCAAAGTTTTCATTTTGGTGGGCAGGTGAATATTTTTTAGGTTTCATTTCCCAAAGATTAACCTTTATGTCCCTTTGGGCACATTGCCATGCAGCCTCGCACCCTGCAAGTCCTGCACCTATAATATTAACTGTCATTTTTTATCTCCGTCTGATTTTTTCTCGCTGCAAGCGGGGCAGTATTTTTTGTTTCCTCTTGTCATTCTTTCATACATAACACCGCCGCAAGCAGGACATTTTTCATTTGTCGGTCTGTCCCAGGAGGTGAAAGTACAATTTGGATAGTTTGTGCATCCGAAGAAAATTTTTCCTCTTTTTGATTTTTTCTCAATAACGGGAGAAGAACACTCGGGACAGCTCACGCCTATTTCTTTTACAATTGCCATTGTATTTCTGCATTTGGGGAACTGGGGACAAGCAAGGAATTTTCCGAATTTTCCGTGTTTGTAGACCATCAATGCTCCGCATTTGTCACAAACCGTGTCTGAAACTTCGTCCTTAATTTCCACATCTCCTATTTTTTCTTCTGCATCATTTACAGTTTCCATGAAGGGTGAATAGAATTCTCCAATCAATGATTTCCATTCTTTTTCTCCCTCTTCAATCTTATCTAAATTATCTTCCATGTTGGCGGTAAAGTCCACATCAACAATGGATTTGAAATGTTCGCACATGAGAGAGTTGACAATCATGCCAAGTTCTGTAGGCATGAGATTTTTCTTATTTCTCACCACATATCCTCTTGAAATAATGGTGGTAATTGTGGGAGAATAGGTGCTTGGACGTCCGATACCCAATTCTTCTAAAGCCTTAACAAGTGATGCTTCGGTATATCTCTGGGGGGGCTGGGTGAAATGCTGATTTGAAGAAAGGTTTTGAGGTGAAAGTTCTTCACCTTCTGAAAGTTCAATTATTTTTGAAAATTTTTCTTCTTCCGAATCTGCACTTTCTGTATAAAGAAGAGTGAAACCTTCAAATACAACAGATTGTCCGTTTGCTTTGAAATTATATTTTCCTGCATCAATTCCATAGGAAACAACATCAAAAAGTGCATCTGTCATCTGACATGCAACAAATCTTTCCCATATGAGTTTGTAAATTTTATACTGGTCGGGAGTGATTGAAGCTTTTATGGAATCGGGAGTAATTGTAACATCGGAAGGTCTGATTGCTTCGTGGGCATCCTGGGCAGACTTTTTGGTTTTATATACCTTTGGAGAATTTGGAAGATATTTTTCACCGAATTTGTCTTTAATATATCCTCTCACTTCCAAAAGTGCATCATCGGCAATACGGAGTGAGTCAGTTCTCATATATGTGATGAGACCGACATGACCTTTGCCTTTAATGTTAATACCTTCATAAAGAGTCTGTGCCGCCTGCATTGTACGAGCGGTGGTAAAGCCTAATTTTCTTCCTGCTTCCTGCTGAAGTGAACTTGTGATGAACGGTGGAGGAGAAAATTTCTTTTTCTGACTTTTTTGAACGGATTTTACAATAAACTTTTCTTTTTCAACGGCATTTAAAACTTCTTTTGCATCATTTTCACACAAAAGTTCTTTCTTTTTGCCGTCTTCTCCATAGAATTTTGCACTTAATTTTTTCTTTCCTTTCAAAAAGGAAGCATCAATTGTCCAATATTCTTTTTCAACAAATGCATTGATTTCATCCTCTTTGTCACAGATGAGTTTTGTGGCAACAGACTGAACTCTGCCGGCACTCAGTCCCTTTTTAACTTTTTTCCACAAAATGGGGCTGATTTTGTAGCCCACAATTCTGTCAAGAACTCTTCTTGCCTGCTGTGCATCAACAAGATTTATGTCAATTTCTCTGGGTTCTTTTATGGCATTTGTAACTGCTTTTTTTGTGATTTCATTAAATGTGATTCTGCATTTTGATTTTGCATCCACACCCAAAGTGTTTGCAAGATGCCAGCTGATTGCCTCACCTTCACGGTCAGGGTCAGTTGCCAGAAATATTTTGGATGCATTTTTTGCTTCTTTTTTAAGTGATTTTATAAGGTCGCCTTTTCCTCTTATGGTTATATATTTAGGTTCAAAATTGTTTTCAACATCAATTGCAAGCTGACTTTTCGGAAGGTCAATAACATGTCCCATACTTGCAACAACGCTATATCCTTTTCCTAAATATTTTTTTATGGTGGCAGCTTTTGAGGGTGATTCCACAATAACTAATTTTTCAGCCATAATTTCCTCCGTTATTTAATTAACCGAATAATGTTCGGTTGCATCTTTATTTATAATACCATTAATTTCCAT
The DNA here is from genome assembly GCA_045654685.1 of Clostridia bacterium. Taxonomy (GTDB): domain Bacteria; phylum Bacillota; class Clostridia; order UMGS1810; family UMGS1810; genus RGIG1828. Next base: position 3,554 of record JAZONV010000057.1, read on the forward strand.
TGAAAGCAAAATTCCATACAGTTTAAACACGGGAATTTTTAAAGCATCTGAAATTTCATCAATCAAAAGGGGTTTTTCAAAAAGAAGGTCATATATTTTCTTTTCATCTTCACCAAGGGAAGAAAAATCTTTTCTCAATTCATTTTTATCTGAAGGGGAAATGTTATAAAAAGAAAGGATATCATCTGTTCCCGTAACGCATGTTGCTCCTTTTGAAATCAAAATGTTTGTTCCTTTGGAAAGAGTGGAAGAAAAATTACCCGGAAGGGAAAAAAGTTTTCTTCCGTATTTTATTGCCTGCTCTGCAGTAATGAGAGAGCCGCTTTTTTCTCTTGCCTGAACAACTAAAGTTGCAAGAGACAGGGCGGCAATAATTTTGTTTCTTTCGGGAAAACGAAATCTTTCGGGGGGTGTTTTTGGCGGATATTCGCTGATAATCATGCCGTTTTCCTGAATTTTTCTGTATAAATCCAAGTTTTCTTTGGGATAGCAAATATCAACTCCGCAACCTAAAACCCCTACGGTATATCCATTTCCCGAAAGGGCTCCCCTATGAGCATATGAATCAATGCCGTCAGCCATTCCGCTTATAACACAAATTCCGTTTTCAGACGAAATCTTTGCAATTTCCATGGCAGATTTTTTCCCGTATTCATCACTTGCTCTTGCTCCCACAATTGAAAGACAAGGAATTTTATCTAAATCTTTTATGATGCCCTTTGCATAGATTATGCAGGGATGATTTGAAATCAAAAGCAAAGATGATGGAAAAAGAGGTTCTCCATAGCAGAGAATTTCAATTTTTTCTCTTTTTAATTCTTCATAATATTCTCTTGCACATGAAAGATCTTTCAAAAGCAGTTTTTCAACATCTTCTTCTTTCAAAAATGTGAGCTTTTCATAATCTTTCCTTGTGGCACAAAAAATATTATCAATTGTTCCAAATTCTTTTAAAAGTTTTATGACTTTGCTTTTTGTGACTGTGGAAAATTTAGAAAGCCAGAGCCATTTTATTTTGTTTTCTGAATTTTCCATTGTCATCCTCCATCATAAAAATTTTTTAAACACTATAATACAGTACAACAAAATTTTAAGTTTGTAAAGAGGGTAAAAAAATTTTTTTCTTCATAATATATAGTAATTCAAAAGAAAATTTTTTTGTTTTAGTAAATATGCACATATTTTTTTGTATAATTTTGTTATATAAAACACCAAATAAAAAAAGGAAAATGTGAAAGTTTAACGAAAATAATAGGTAACAGCATTTTTTTGCTTAAAATTTATCCGGTTAATTTAAGTAAATATATAAAATTATTTAAGCCGAATAGAAAAATTAAAGGAGGATGTATTAATTATGGCTGCTACAAAGGATATTAGAAATGTTTGCCTTATTTCACACGGCAACGCAGGTAAGACATCACTTGTTGAGGCAATGCTTTACAACGGTAAACTCATTGACCGTTTCGGAAGAATTGAAGACGGAAACACTGTTTCAGACTATGACAGTGAAGAAATAAAGAGAAAAATTTCGGTTAATACATCTCTTATCAGTTTTGACTGGAATGACAAAAAGATGAATATTTTGGACACTCCGGGATTTTTCGACTTTGTTGGTGAACAGATAGAAGCTGCAAGTGTTTGCGAAAACTGTATTATAACGGTCAGCGGTAAATCAGGCGTTAGTGCAGGAACTGAAAAAGCATGGAAGCTTGCTGAAAAATATAATCTGGGAAAAATCATATTTGTAAATAAACTCGACGACATGAAAGCGGACTACATAAAAGTCATTGAACAGCTCAATGACACATTCGGAAAAGCAATTGCGCCTTTCACTTTCCCCATAAAAGACGGCGACTTTTTCTGTGGTTTTGTTGATGTTATAAAGATGAAAGCAAAAATGTTTACGGGAAATGATGCAACATATGAAGATATTCCCGAAGCATATATGGAAACTGCAAAAAGAAGCCGTGAAATTCTCAACGAAGCAATTGCAGAATGTTCAGACGAACTCATGGAAAAATTCTTTGCAGGAGAAGATTTTACAGAAGCAGAAATTAAGGAAGCAATAAAAACAGGTATAAGAAATGGTATTGTTGTACCCGTTATCTGCGGAAGTACATGGATGAGAATTGGTATAACCCATGTTTTGAGCCTTGTTTCAGACTATCTCTTTTCTCCCGATGATGCAGATGCAGTAATTGGAAAAGATGCAAAAACCGGAGAAGAAAAAGAAATTGAATGTAAAAAAGATGCTCCCGTGGTTTTGAAAGTCTTTAAGACAGTTGTTGATAACTATGTGGGTAAAATGTCGTTTTTCAAAGTTGTTTCGGGACAGCTTACACCTGATACAATACTGTATAATGCAAATAAAGATGAAAATGAAAAAATCGGTAAACTCTTCACTTTGAGAGGAAAGAAACAGATTGAAGTTCCCTATTTAGAGGCGGGAGACATTGGTGTTGCATCAAAACTTGCCGTAACAAAAACGGGAGACACTCTTTCAGATCCCAAAGCTCCCGTAATTTTGGAAGAAATAGAATTTCCAAAACCCGTTCTTTCAATGGCTATTGTTCCAAAATCAAAAGGTGATGAGGAAAAAATAAGTCAGGGTCTTTCAAAACTTATGGATGAAGACAAAACATTCACACTCACATCCAACAAAGAAACGGGAGAATCTGTAATTTCAGGTCTTGGAGAACAACATTTGAATGTCATTTGTTCAAAACTTCTTTCAAAATTCGGAGTGGATGTTAATCTCAAAGAACCTAAAATTGCATACAGAGAAACCATCCGTAAAAAAGTTAAAGTTGAAGGAAAACACAAAAAACAATCCGGCGGTCATGGTCAGTATGGTCATGTGTGGATTGAATTTGAACCCTGTGAAAGCGAAGATCTGATTTTTGAAGAAAAAGTATTTGGCGGTTCTGTTCCCAAAAACTATTTCCCTGCAGTTGAAAAGGGATTGAGAGAATCCATGACAAAGGGTGTTTTGGCGGGATATCCCGTGATTAACCTTAAAGCAACTCTTCTTGACGGTTCATATCATCCCGTTGATTCATCGGAAATGGCATTTAAAACTGCCGCATCAATCTGCTACAAAACAGGTCTTGAGCAGGCAAACCCCGTAATTTTGGAGCCCATCGGTATCCTTAAGGCAAAGGTGAGAAATGACTACACCGGTGACGTTACGGGTGACATCAACAAACGTCGCGGAAGAATTTTGGGAATGAATCCCATAGATGGCGGTGAAACAGAAATTGAAGCCCTCATACCGTTTAGCGAAATGACAAAATATGCAACGGACCTTCGTGCAATCACCAACGGCAGAGGAAGTTTCAGTTTTGAAATTGACCACTATGAAGAAGTACCTTCCCACCTTGTTGAAAAAATCAAGGCAGATGCAAAAGAATAAGAACATAAAAAATCCTTTGAATAATTTTTAACAATAATATCCATTGGGCTGTCTCATTGGTTGCAGAAAAATTATGCACCCCATGAGACGGCCCTTTTGATGCGACAAATGGGCAAAAAGAAGGATATTGAAAAAAGTTTCAATATGTGTTAATATAGGAATGACAGAAAAAACAAATGCAGAAAGGAATTTTTAATATGAAAAAAATTTGTTGTTTATTATTAAGTTTTGTTATGGCGTTTACATGGATTTTGACAGTCAGCGCTGCAGATGATTTTGCAAATTCTGCCGCCTATTCGGTGGGAACGGCTGTGAACGGAAGCATCACAAGCGGAAATGAAAGTGACATGTATACATTCGAGCTTCCTTCATCGGGCAAATTGTCAATTGCTCTTTCGGCAAAAGTGCGTTATCTCAATGTGAAAATTTTTGATCAGGACAAAAGACAGATTTGGAAATCCAATCCCTACTGGGATCCTGCAACAGAAGTTATAACATTGAATGAAAGCGTATTTTTGAACAAAGGAACATATTATTTCGGTGTTTCAAAACATGAAGGCGAAGGAGAATATTCCTTCACTATTTCCTTTGAGGGAGTAAACGAAAGTTTTTCCGAAGTTCAGGGAGGAACAAACAATAAAGCAACCACAGCAAACACCATAGAAATGAATCAGAAATATGTAGGGTTCATAGGAGCTAACGACAATGTTGATACATACAGAATCAACATTACTGCCGAAAACCCCACATTTAATCTCAAAGCTTCCATATATAGTGTGCAACTTAAAATCCTTGATGAAAAAGGAAAAGAAAAATGGGACTTGAGACCCACATGGAACAATTCAACAAAAGAAATGGATCTTTCCCGGGAACTCAAACTTCCTGCAGGAGTATATACATTGTCTGTTGCGGAAATTTCGGGTCATGGTGAATTCACTTTCTGGTTTACAGATGGTTCATATGTGTCCGAACAGCAGTCAACAGAAACAGTAATCACCGTAATGCTTGACGGAAAAAGACTTCCCTTTGATCAGCACCCCATCATAGAAAACGGCAGAACACTTGTTCCCCTCCGTGTAATCTTTGAAGCTTTGGGCGCATATGTTAAATGGGATCCGGACACCCAGACAATTACAGCAACAAAAGGCATAAAAACCGTAATATTGCAGATTGGATCTGCACAGATGACTGTTAATGACACCGTAAAGGTTCTGGATGTTCCTGCCAAACTTTTAAACGGCAGAACATTGGTTCCCGTACGTGCTGTTTCCGAGGCTTTCGGATGCAATGTTGACTGGGATGAGACAACAAAGACTGTAATACTTAAATCCTGATTTCAAGAAAAGCGGCTTCGCCGCACCGCCTGCACCCAAGTCGCGAGCATAATTTGATATACAGCTCATCTCGCAAACTAAATACTGCGTAAATTCCTATACATTAAAAAAAGTGAATGAGGCTGTCTTTTTAATCGTGTCAAACAGACTGTTAAAGAGACGGCCTCTTGTTTTGCAAGAATTTTTATGATATAATTTTACATATTTAAAAAAGTGAAACAAAATGAAAATATAAGGAGAAGTAATATGAAAATCGGAATAGAATATGGAGCACTCGTAAACGGATATGAAGAAAAATGGGGAAAGGAAGAAGGAAGAAAAAAATTTCTGGAAGCAGGTTTTTCATGTGTTGATTTATCCCTTGCAGGAACTGAAGGTGGGGAATATAACGATCCGGAGGATGAGGTAAAAAAAGAACTCAAAAAAATAAGCGACGATCTTAAAAAAGACGGCATAAAAATAAATCAGATTCACGGACCCTGGAGATATCCCCCGAAAGATGAAAGTGAAGAGGACAGAAGTGAAAGACTTGAAAAAATGAAAAGATCAATAAGAATGTGTTCTCACATGGGGTGCAAAAGATGGGTTGTTCACCCGATAATGCCTTTTGGAACAGATGATATAGGCACAGGAAATGAAGAAAAAACATGGGAACTCAACAAAACATTCATGAGAGAACTTTTGACGGTTGCAAAAGAAGAAGGGGTTATAATATGTTTTGAAAACATGCCCTTTGTGAACCTTTCTTTGTCCTCGCCTCAATCAATTATAAAATTTGTGAAAGAAATGGACGATGACAATTTCAGAATTTGTCTTGATACGGGTCATGCAAACATCTATCATGAAATGACCATCGGTGATGTTGTACGTCTCATGGGTGACAAACTTGAAGTTCTTCATGTTCATGACAATGACGGCAAAAATGATTTTCATCTTATTCCCGCCATGGGAACACTTGATTGGCAGGACTTTGGAAAAGCACTTGTCCAAATCGGCTTTGAAGGCGTATTTTCCTATGAAACGTCAATCCCCGAATCCTTGCCAAAGGGAACATATGAACTTATGAATAAATCCATTGCGCTCTTTGCAAAGGAAATCACGGAATAAATTCGTATAATAAAGGACTGTCAAAGATATATATGTAAAGTGATAAAATCCCCTTAGAATAGTCTCGAAATATTTTTGTTATTTCGAGTGTCTACTCTAAGGGGATTTTATCAAATTTCGACAGCCTTTTTGGGTTTATCTCTTACGGGTTACATGCAGTTTTAATAATATCCACAGCCCTTTTTAAATTTTCCCAACTTATGTTCAGAGGAGGAAGAAGTCTTACTTTTGTTTTTGCAGTAATAACAAGCACTCCCATTTCCATGCACGCATTCACAACATCAGAAGCGCTTTTTTCGGTTTCTATTCCAAGAATAAACCCTTTTCCCGACACACTCTTAACACCGTCTGATGCAGATAATTCATCTATAATATATTGGCTTTTTTCTTCAATGTCGTCAAGAAGAGTATCATCAATTCTTGAAATAACACTTATTGCCGCCGCACAACAAACAGGATTTCCCCCAAAAGTCGAACCGTGGGAAGATGGCTGATACACATTTTCAACTTTTTCTCCAAACATAGTTGCACCGATGGGAAGTCCGCCTCCGAGCCCCTTTGCAGTGGAAACAATATCGGGAATAATGCCATAGTGCATATATCCGTACAATTTGCCGGTTCTTCCGTTTCCTGTCTGAACCTCGTCGCAGATAAGAAGAATGTTGTTTTGTAATGCTATTTTCTCAAGTTGTTTTACAAATTCTAAATCAAGAGGAACAACTCCACCTTCCCCCTGAACGGTTTCAAACATAATTGCCGCACATTTGTATTGGGCAATCAGCGATTTTATTTCATCAATATCATTTGCTGATGCATATAGAAACCCTTCGGTCATTGGTTTGAATTTTTCATGAAAAACATCCTGTCCGGTTGCAGAAAGGGTTGTTATTGTTCTTCCGTGAAAACTGTTTTTAAGGGTGATAATATTATAATAATCCTCACCTTTATTTGTGGATGCCCATTCTCTTGCACATTTTATTGCACATTCATTTGCCTCTGCACCGGAATTAGAAAAGAAAACTTTTTTCATTCCTGTTTTTTCACAAAGGAGTTTTGCAAGATTGGCACAGGGACTTGTATAGTACAGATTTGATGTGTGAAAAAATTTATTCATCTGGCAGTTTACAGCTTCTATGATTTTTTCATCTGCATGACCAAAAGAATTTACGGCAATTCCGGTGGACAAATCAATATATTCCTTGCCGTCTGTGTCATAGCATATATCTCCTTTTCCGTGTGAGATTTCTATGTTGTATCGTTTGTAGGTGTGAGATATATACTCATTGTCAAAAAATTTTGTATCTGTCATGGTTTTCTCCTATTCAACAAACATTGTTCCAATACCTTCATCGGTAAGGGTTTCTATAAGAATTGCGTGTTTAATTGTTCCGTCAATTACAAAGACTTTGTTAACACCCCAACGGATTGCATTTACGCAACATTCAACTTTGGGAATCATTCCTCCTGCAATTATTCCCCTTTGGGTGAGTTCTTCCGCTTCTTTTATTGTGAGTTTTGAAATCAGAGAAGAAGAATCATCTTTATCTTTCAATATGCCGCTTATATTAGTCATTGATATAAGACTTTCTGCATTGAGCATACCTGCAATTTTAGCTGCGGCTGTATCTGCATTTATGTTATAAATATTTCCTTCATAGTCACATCCAACAGAAGAAATGACAGGTATATATCCTTTTTCCAGAAGGTCAAGGATGGGTTGTGTGTTAACCTCGGTTATTTCTCCCACAAATCCCAGTCTGGGATCCATTTGTTTCGCCATAATCATATGACCATCTGCTCCGCAAAGTCCCATGGCTTTTCCGCCTTTACTCTCCAACAGATTAACAAGACTTTTGTTTATTTTTCCTGATAATACCATCTGAACAATATCCGCAGTTTCTTCGTCAGTAACACGCAGACCGTCCACAAATTCTGTCTGTTTTCCTATTTTTGTAAGCATGTCGGTGATTTCGGGTCCTCCTCCGTGCACAAGAACAACTTTTATTCCTATTAGTGACATCAGAACAATGTCTCCCATTACCGATTTTTTTAAATCCTCGTCTGTCATGGCATTTCCGCCATATTTTACAACAACAATTTTATCATAATATTTCTGTATGTAGGGAAGTGCCTGTACTAAAACACTTGCCCGCTGTGCATTTGTAAGTTCCATTTTAAATCTCCTCAAGTTCTGTAGTCTCCGTTTATTTTCACATAATCATATGTAAGGTCGCATCCCCATGCTGTTGAACATATGTTGCCCTCATTTAAGTTTATTTTTATCACAATTTCTTTTTCAAGAAGAATTTCCTTTGCTTTTTCCTCGGAAAAATCTATTCCTACACCATTTTTACAAACAAAAATTTCTCCCTTGGGGGACTCAAAAGAAACATCTATTTTTTCAACATCAACCTGTGCTCCTGAATATCCGATGGCACATAAAATACGTCCCCAGTTTGCATCAGCACCAAACATTGCTGCTTTTGTAAGAGATGAGCAGACAACTGATTTTGCAACTGTTTTTGCAATGTTGTCATTTTGGGCGCCTGTTACAACACATTCGAGAAGTTTTGTTGCGCCTTCGCCGTCTCCTGCAATCATACGGCAAAGATTTGTACATACGGAATTGAGTGCTTTCATAAATATTTCAAAATTCTTTCCTTCAGAATCTATGGTGGTGTTTCCTGCTAATCCGTTTGCCATGACGCTTACCATGTCGTTTGTAGAGGTATCTCCGTCAATGCTTAACATATTAAATGTGGAATTAATATCTGTCGAAAGTGCTTTTTGCAGCATCTGGTGAGAAATTGCACAGTCAGTTGTTATAAACACAAGCATTGTTGCCATATTTGGGTGAATCATTCCCGAACCCTTTGCAATACCTCCTATCTTGCATTCAACGCCGTCAATTTCAAAAGAAACAGCAACCTGCTTTTTCACGGTGTCTGTTGTAAGAATTGCCTCTGCAGCATTTTCTCCGTTTGGTTCAAGACCTGCAACAAGTTCTGCCATACCCTCTTTGATTGGAGTAACATCCAAGGGTTTTCCTATAACTCCTGTTGATGCAACAATTATGTCATTTTCGCAGATTCCCAATTGGTCTGCAGTAATCTTGCTCATTTTTTCGGCAACTTCCACCCCGTCTGCATTACAGGTGTTTGCAATTCCGCTGTTGCATATCATTGCCTGAGCAAATCCGTCGGAAATATGTTTTTTGGTAACATATATGGGAGCACCCTTTACCAGATTTGTTGTATACACCGCGGCACATGCGGCTCTTACTTCGCTGACAATGAGTGCTAAATCTTTTTTGTTACGGTTCTTGCGGATACCGCAGTGAATTCCGTTGGCTTTAAACCCTTTTGGGGCACAAATACCGCCTTTTATAAATTTCATATGTGTATATCCTCCTGTGTTTCCTTTTTGGATTTGGGGTTTGAAAAACTTTTATATTATATTAAAAAAAGTTTGTCATATTTCTGTATCAAGTCCGCAGGTTAAATCTGCCCCCATGCTTATATTCATACATTCAATCGCCGCACCCGACGCACCTTTTCCAAGGTTGTCATAGACAGCAACAAGAATTATTCTGTCTTCATTTCCATACACCCCGATGCTCATTGAATCTTTCATCATTAATTTGTTGGTGTTGATGAATCCGTCAACAGAAAGTTCGTGGTCATATTTGACCATGGGACCTTTGTATTTGTTTTCATACACATTTTTGATATCTTCAATTCCAAAACCTTCATTTAACTGACTCTTAAAAAGGGGAATTGTAAATTGCATACCGCTGAAAAAATTGCTGACTATGGGACAAAAAACCGGAGAATTTTCAATTCCGGAAATTGCCGTCATTTCTTTTAGATGTTTATGCATTTGGGTGATGCCGTACTGTCTGGGTGCTTTTGTATATACAGGAGAGGTTTGCTCATATTCTTCTATCATTTTTTTGCCTCCGCCGCTGTAACCGGTGAGAGAATGACAGGTAAGAAGAGCATCTTTGGGTAGAATTCCTTCTGCAACCAGAGGATATACAAGAGCAATAAAACCGCTTGCATGGCATCCCGGAACGGCAATTCTTTTTGAGGTTTTGATTTTTTCAAAATTATCGCAATTCAGTTCCGGAAATCCATAGGTCCAGTCTTTGTCTGTGCGATGTGCCGTTGATGTATCTAAAACAACAACATTGGGATTATCTATGAGTGAAACAGATTCTCTTGCTGCATCGTCCGGCAGACATAGAAAAGCAATATCACAACTGTTTAAAAGTTTCTTTTTTTCCTGACTATCTTTGCGTTTGCCGGAATCTATTTCCAAAATTTCAATATCGTTTCTTTGTGAAAGACGTTCTCTTATCCTGAGGCCTGTGGTGCCGCTTGATCCGTCAATAAAAACTTTTGTCATAACAGACTCCTTTCAAAAATAAATATCATTTTATTATATAGATGTATTTTACATCGGTATTTCCTAAAAATCAATACTGTTTTTGAATAATTATGCAATTATAATAAAATATAGCCCTGTAATATGAGTGGTTTATGTAAAAAGATGCATAAATATTCATAATATAATGAATATTTATGCATCGAAATGACGCCAGCAGTATTGATTCATAAGTGAGTGAAATAAAATTAAGCAAAGGATTGTTGACAAATATACAGTATATAATGTATAATTAGTGTAATTATTCAATAATATTAAAATAGATGTAGTTGTTTTGAAATGGAAACATTTGCTGTAATGTGGGATATATTCATATAAATATGATGATATACTCACGTCAGAGGTGGAACGTTTTAATAATTCCATGGCATAAGAGGTGATTTTTATGCAGACTATTGCAATTATAACAAACAGAAAAAAAGACCCCGGCGGAAAAACAACATCAAAGTGCGAAAAAATTCTCAAAGAAAAATATAATGTGATTCTCTGTGACGGCACAGATGAAAAAGAAACGGAAAAAGCACTTGAAGATTCTTTTGCCGCAGTAATTATCGGCGGAGACGGAACAATTCTTTCATCGGCACATATTGCCGCAAAAAAAGAAGTGCCCCTTCTCGGAATAAATATGGGACACATGGGCTTTCTGGCAGATGTGGAAATATCGGAAGTTGAAGATGCTCTCACATCTTTAATGGAAGGCGATTATACAATAGAAAAAAGATTTATGCTCACGGCAACTCTCATAAAAAAAGACGGCAGACAAGAAAAATTGACTTCTTTAAATGACCTTGTGATTTCAAGAGCGTCCTACACAAGAATGGTTGCTCTTGATGTTTGGGTAGATGAACACTATGCCGCTTCATATATGGGAGATGGTGTTGTTATTGCAACGCCCACGGGTAGCACAGCCTATTCTTTGAGTGCGGGGGGACCCATTGTTGACACTTCTCTTTCGGTTGCCATAATCACTCCCGTTTGTCCTCACACAATGAGTGCAAAACCAATGATTGTGCCGGGAACATCAAAAATTTCCATAAGATTCAAAAACACTTTTGATGATGTTTCAATGCTCACATCCGACGGTCAGAGAGCCTTTGAAACATCCGAAGGCGATGTTATACATATTGAAGGCTCGCCTCTGACAGCAAGACTTATAAAAATAAGCGACAGATGCTTTTATGAAATTCTTCACAAGAAACTTCAGGGATAATTTATTCAAAGGAGAATTAAAATGATAAAATCAGACAGACAGGAAAAAATTCTTGAACTTATAACCAAAGAAGTAATCTCCACCCAGTCAGACCTTACAAGAAGACTCAACGAGTGCGGATATAATGTTACTCAGGCAACAGCATCGAGAGATTTGCAGGAAATGAGAGTAGCAAAAGTTATGCTCAGCGACGGCACCTATAAATATGTGCCCTCAAAAGATCCTGACATAAGCATTGGAGACAAACTTGAATCAATATTGAATCATTGCCTCATTGGTGCTGATTATGCAAACAACATCACAGTTTTAAAAACCATGTCCGGTGCGGCACAGGCTGTGGGCTATGCCCTTGACAGTTTTGTGTGGGATGAGATTGTGGGAACAATCTGCGGTGATGACACCATAATGATTGTTGTGAGAAACGAAAAAAGCGCAAAACAACTTTGCAACAGACTGGCGAAATACATACAGTAGGAAAATTCGAAATTCGAAATTCGAAATTCGAAATTAAAACAAATGGGAAGAAAACGGGGATTTTTATATCTTTAAAACAGAGGACTTAAATAATAAGGACAAAGGAAAGAATAAGATAAAAGTTTACGTTTTGATTGAAAAGGAATTTTTTGTTGATTAACCCTTTTGAGAACAACAAAAACAAGCAATTATTAAATCCAAATAAAAAACAAAAAAGAGAAAACAAATTCGAAATTAAAACAAACGGGGATTTATATATCTTCAAAACAGAGGACCAATACATGAAGGACAAAGAGAATATAATAGAGAGCAAAAGTTTTGAGTTTGCAGTAAGAATAGTTAAATTATGTAATATTTTGACAAGTGAAAGAAAAGAGTATGTACTTTCAAAACAACTTTTAAGAAGCGGAACAAGTATTGGCGCAAATGTGGCAGAGTCGGAAAAAGCACAAAGCAATGCAGACTTTTATTCTAAATTGACAATATCGCTGAAAGAGGCAAACGAAAGCTATTACTGGCTACGCCTTTTATATGCAACGCAATATCTGACAAAACAGGAATTTGAAAGTGTTGAAAATGATGTGAAAGAGATAATATCAATTTTAGTGGCGATAACTAAAACACTTAAAAACAACAGTTAAATAATAAAAAGATACAAGCTTAAAAGTTCAAACAAAAAAGGGAAAATAAATTCGAAATTCGAAATTCGAAATTCGAAATTAAAACAAACGGGGAGAAAACGAGAATTTTTATATCTTCAAAACAGAGAAATTAAATAATAAGGACAAAGGAAAGAATAAGATGAAAATTTGCGATTTGATTGAAAAGGAATTTTT
>JAZONV010000058.1:0-23833 GCA_045654685.1 Clostridia bacterium
ATAGAAATATGCACAAATGCTGTGTTTTCTAATGATTGTGTAAAGAGAATCCCCCTGTCAATCCTTTCGGATTGACATCCCCCTTTAGGCAAGGGGGACATTTTTTTGCTCTTTAGCGTAGGTTTATTAAACCGCTAAACTCCAATTTATTAGTTTATACAATTAAAGAGACACCCCTTGTGAAATAGGAAAAAATGATCCGAACTTTTTTACATTTCCTATCATTAATGAATTCCTTTTGGAGCCTATAGTGATTTTCACTTGTGTTTTATTTCATTGAAAGACTGTTATTTAAAAGGGAAGTGCTATACATAAACAAAACATCTTTGTCATTGAAATCCACAAAATTACCAATAAATGAACTTTGAATATATCTTATATCAATAAGGGTAATTTTGCTGTAGGCATCTGTAAGCAGAGGAGCAAGAGAACTTGCGAAAGAGTCTCTGAAAATCACAAGTTCCTTGTCATCTTTGGCATTGGGATTTTCAATTTCAATAAGTGCTTGAGTGCCTGAAAGGAACATTTCATACGGGTCTTTGCCATATGCCTTTTCCATATCATACATAGGGTTTTTGATAGGCTTTCCCATGTCGTTATAGTAGGTTACTATGCAGGAATCCAATGTGTCATTTGTGAGATATTTTATTGTGTCGGGATTTGTCTTGAGACCATACTGACCTGCATACACTCCGTAGAATGGGTTTTCAAGAGTGTTTTCTTCATATGCTCCGACGTAAGGATTGTTCATTTTTTCAAGATATCTTTTTGCAACATCCGTTATTTTTTCCTGACGCCAATGAGAGTCGGTTGTGTAGTAATCATCAAGTGAAAGAAGATCTCTTATTTCAATATATTCCATAAAGGAAAGATTGTCTTTAATGTTGTTTATAAAATTGTCATAATCAATACAAGGATATCCGTTTTGTACTGACATTATAAAGTTTTTGTCAGGAATAACAGAAAGGTATGTCTTGCTGTTTTTTCCTTTTATGTTTGTGTCATAAATTTTTGTAAAAAGTTCTATGGCATAATTTGTCATATAAGGATTTTCGTCATCATCCATTTTGGAGATGTGACCATCTGCCACATATAGACCATTATTTTCATATTTCCCGAGAATCTTTTGAACAAAGAAGGATTTGTATGAGCGAAACAGGTCTCTCATGGGAAACTGGTCTTGAGTATATGTTTCAAAATCATCCATAAATGTTCCGTTTGCTACAGTTTCTGCCGTAAAGTCGGGCATCTTTGCCAAAGCACGTCTTTCAGAAAGGGAAAATTCTGTATGGGGTTTAAAAACACATGTTAGAAAAACCCCAAGAAAGACAATTGAGAAAACAATTGTTGAAACTATATTTTTAAATTTCATAATATCACCTGCCTGATAAATTTATATGATTTCAGAATCTGAAATACAAGAAAGGATTGAAGGAACCGTCAACCAGATATGATACGCATATAACTAAAAGTATCAGCAGTATCGGGATTTCAATTGTTTCCATGAACACAGATGTGTATCTTCTTTTGTACATATAATTTTTGAAAGTTTTAAACAGAGGAGTTGCTCCCACAAGAGCTATGAGGAAAATGCCGGAATAACTTTTTAAATAATACACGAATTCCTGAGAAATCAAAGGAATATCGGAAAGTCCGAACATTCCTGAAAGTTTCATGAAAATATCATTTGCGGATTCACCGCTGAAAATAACAAAGCTTATGGTAACTAAAAAGAGTGTGTAAATTCTTCCGAATATAGGGTGCTTTTTCAGAAAGGATGCAAACAAAAGTTTTTCTGCCATCAAAAGAACGGCAAAGAACAGTCCCCAAATCACAAAATTCCATGCGGCTCCGTGCCAGAATCCCGTAAGAAACCACACGGTGAGAATGTTTATAATAAGTTTACCGCTTTTACATCTGCTCCCGCCCATAGGGATATACACATAATCCCTGAACCATGTGCCGAGGGATATGTGCCATCTTCTCCAGAATTCGCTTATACTTCGGGAAATGAACGGATAGTTGAAGTTTTCCATAAAGTCAAACCCGAAAATCTTTCCGAGACCGATTGCCATATCGGAGTATCCCGAAAAATCGAAATATATCTGGAGCATGTATGAAAATGCATAGAGCCAGAAGAAGAGGACGGATTTTTCATCTGACGCATAAAACATCTTGCATAATTCTCCGAGGGTGTTTGCGATAATGATTTTTTTTGAAAGACCGCATATGAAGCGCCTTATGCCTGTTGATGTTTTTTCGAAAGAATGTTCTCTTTTTAAAAGTTGTGATTCCACATCAGAATATCTGACAATTGGTCCTGCGATAAGTTGTGGGAAAAGTGAAACATAGGTTGCAAGGGTCAGAGGATTTTTTTGGGCTTTCACCCATCCTCTGTACACATCTATCACATAACTTAATATCTGGAATGTGTAGAAACTTATTCCTATAGGAAGAACAATGTTCAGGGCTTTGGTGCTTATTCCTGTAACAAGGCTAATGTTTTCAATGAAGAAGTTTGCATATTTAAAATATAAGAGAAACGAGAGAATGAATGCAGAGGATAAGATAAGAAAGATTTTAGACCAAACTTTATCTTTGTATTTTTCAATAAGCAGTCCGCCGATATATCCTAAAAATACGGTTGAAATCATCAAAAATACATATCTTGGCTCTCCCCAGCCGTAAAACAAGAGACTGAAAATGAGAAGAACGGGGTTTTTCAGTGTCCTTGGAGATATGAAATACAAAATCAGAAGGCAGGGCAGAAAATAGAAAAGAAAAGATAAACTTGAAAAAAGCAAGATGTTTCCTCCTTTCAAAATCGCTAAAACTGACAACTGCGGGAAAGATTTGTAAATTCCTTCCCGCAGTATTTGTTAAATTCAGAATATTATTCTTCGAAAGCGGTGGGGCACATAACAAAGAATACTTTGTTGCCCACGTTTCCTGCAACAATTTCATCTGCTTCTGTGCAGATGTTCCATCTTTTGTTGGCGTTTGCTTTGAGGTTTGCAACAAATGCGGAAGCATCTTCACCTGCATCAAGGGTGAATACGTAGCCTATAAAGGGAATTGAACCAATCATTGGGGCGAACATATAACCTTCGGAGAAGCCTTTGATTTCTGTGTTGTCAAAACCGCTCAAAAATCCGGGTTCAACAGGCATTGATGCACCACCGAAAGGAATTATGGGGTTTGTCAAAAGGGAATCAGCAAGTGCCTGGACACTCATTGAAGATGCTTTTGACTTGAAGTCTGCCAAAAGAATGTTTCCAACTGTTTTTGGAGAACTTTCGGGTTTTGTTTCAGGTTTTGTTTCGGGTTTTGTTTCGGGTTTAGACTCAGCTTCGGGCTTTGTCTCCGGTTTTGATTCGGGTTTAACCTCAGGGGTGGTTTCAGGTTTTGACTCAGGTGTTGTTGTGGGTTTTGACTCTGTGGTAGGTTTGGTTTCCGGTTTAGACTGTGGTGTTGTCGCAGGTTTTGATTCGGGTTTTGCCTGAGTTTCGGTTTTGTCTTCAGGCTTTGTATCTTCCGCATTTTCATCTTCCGGAATTTCATCTGCTGATGAGTCTAAGGCAGATTCAAATTCAGAGTCTGTAACCTTGTCTGTTTGTACAGAATCAGACTGTGTCTGTTTGTCGTTGTTTTTCTTTGTGCATGCGGCAAAAGATGCCACAATGGTTATTGCTAAAATAAGTGATAATATTTTTTTCATAAAAATTCTCCTTTGTTTGTTTTCATATATAATACCTGCATAGCAGGTAAAAGGTTGCAAAAAAAATTAAAATTCTTTTAAAATACTTTTTTTGAGCATCATAATGGTTTTGTCTCCGTCCATATCACCGTTGTCAATCATAAGCACGGCACCATAGACCAATGATGAAATAAGATAGCATTTATACTCTGTTTCTTCATTTGAAATGCCAAAATTCTCACAACATTTTTTCACCAGGGAACAGATTGTATCTGTTATTTTTGAGAATTCACTTTCAATTTGAAGCTCTTTGTTTTTCAAAGTGAGAACAGAACGGAAGTTGGGATTTGCTATCCAGAATTTCACATAGGATGCGCAAACCTCTGTCAGTTGCTTTTTTAAATCATCTTTAAAAAATTCCTCAATCTGATTTTGCAAAAGAAGCCACTTTGAATGAATGTAGGATACAATTTCTTTTATGAAATCTTCTTTTCCCTTAAAATGCTTGTAGGGAGCAGCACAGGAAACATTGCAGGATGATGCGACTCTCCTCAGGGAAAAATCAGCGATTCCGTGATTTTCAATTTCTGATATTCCTGCAATTATAAGCTTTTGTCGGACGGTTTCGTAACCTTCAAATTCTTCCATAATATGACCTCACATAAAAATATAATTTATTCTACCATAAAAATAAAAAATAATCAAGTTTTCTTAGTTATCTCTGTATTTTGTGGGAGATATTTTTTCTTTTGACGAAAAAAATCTTGACAAAAACAAAAAAAGTGGTATAATATTCCCAACAAGAGAAAGTTAACATTGTTAACCTTGGAGGTAATTATGGATAAATTACAAATAGCAAGAGAAATGATAAACAAAGCAGACAAAGAAATGGCAAGGCTTTTTGGTGAAAGAATGGAAGCTGCAAAACTTGTGGCAGAGTACAAAAAAGAGCACGGACTTCCCATTTATGACCAAAAAAGAGAAGAAGAAGTTATAAGCCGTAATTCTCTTTTGGTAGAGGATGAGGAAATTCGTTCGTACTATATCAGCTTTTTAAAAAGTGTTATGGACATTTCAAAAAACTATCAGCATAAACTTTTAGAAGGTGCGAAAATTGCCTATTCGGGAGTGGAGGGTGCATTTGCCCATATTGCCGCCGAAAAAGTTTTCCCTACATCAAACCTTGTTGCGTATACGGGCTTTGAAGATGCTTATAAAAGCGTTGAAAACGGTGAATGTGACTGTGTAATTCTTCCCATTGAAAATAGTTTTGCGGGAGAGGTTGCCCAGGTAACAGACCTTATGTTTTCAGGTTCTCTTTTTGTAAACGGAATATATGACCTTGAAATTACCCATAATCTTCTTGGTGTTGACGGAGCAAATATTGATGATATAAAAACCGTCATAAGCCATCCCCAGGCCATCAGCCAATGTTCGGGATATATAAAAGAAAAAGGATTTGAAGCAAAAGAGGCAACAAATACTGCAATGGCGGCACAAACTGTTGCGGAGATGAAAGACAAATCCGTTGCGGCAATTGCAAGCAGAAAAACAGCTGACTTGTATGGACTAAAAGTTGTTGACCATCACATAAATTCAAGCAGAAGCAACACAACCCGATTTGCGGTATTCTCAAAGGCTGCATATAAAATGCCCACCTCTGACAGCACACAGTTTATATTGCTTTTCACAGTAAATAACGAAGCCGGTGCTCTTGCAAAGGCAATAAGCATCATTGGAAGATACGGATTTAACATGAATGCCTTAAGAAGCCGTCCCATAAAGGGCAAAAACTGGGAATATTATTTCTATGTGGAAGCATCGGGGGATATATCGGGAAAAATTGGTGAGCTTATGCTTTCGGAACTTTCCGAATATTGTGACACCGTGAGAGTTGCAGGCAAATACAGAGATGAAAAAATCTTATCGGAATAAAGAGGGGAAATTATGAAAATACACATGAATCTGGGATTGAACAGTTACGATATAATCGTGGAAAGAGGATGTCTGAACAGAGCGTCGGAGGAACTTAACCTTGACAGAAAAGTTTTTATTGTCACCGACTCGGGTGTGCCGGCAAAATATGCCGAAACAATTAAAAACCAATGTCGTGAAGGTCATGTTTTCACAATCCCTCATGGTGAGGAAAATAAAAACTTAAAAACATTTGAAACTCTTCTCAAAGAAATGCTCGCTTTTGGATTTTCCCGTTCAGACTGTGTTGTTGCAGTGGGAGGCGGAGTTGTTGGCGATCTTTCTGGCTTTGTGGCAAGCGCATATATGAGAGGAATAGATTTCTATAACATTCCCACCACCGTACTTTCTCAGATTGATTCATCCATTGGCGGAAAGGTTGCAGTAGACCTTGACGGTTACAAAAACATTGTAGGAGCGTTTTATCAGCCGAAAAAAGTGCTCATCGACCCTGAAGTTTTGCAAACTCTTCCAAAAAGACAGATTTCAAACGGACTTTCAGAGGCGGTGAAAATGGCGATAACATCGGATGAGGAACTTTTTGGAATTTTTGAAAACGGAAATCCGACAGAGGAAATAGACACAGTTATTGTCAAATCATTAAACATAAAAAAATCCGTGGTTGAACAGGACGAAAAAGAATCGGGACTTCGAAAAATCCTTAATTTCGGTCATACCATAGGTCATGCAATCGAAAAAGAAACAGGATTTTCCGCTCTTTACCATGGCGAGTGTGTTGCACTTGGTATGATTCCCATGTGCTCCGAAAATCTACGCAAAAGATTGATTCCCGTGCTGGAAAAGTTGGGGTTGCCCACGGCTTTGAATATTGACAAAGATTTAGTATGCAAAGCAATTGCCCATGATAAAAAAGCAAAAGGAAATAAAGTTAGTGCAGTATTTTCAGAAAAACCCGGAACATATGAATTGAAAGATATGGATATAGAAAATCTTAAGGATTATATTTCATTGATTCCAAAGGGAGGAGAAGCATAATGAAAAATACTTTTGGTCAGAGCGTATGCGTAACTCTTTTTGGTGAGAGCCACGGAGAGGAAATAGGAATTGTTATAGACGGTCTTGCACCGGGAATTGAAGTTTGCGAAGAATATATAGCATCAAAACTTTCTTTACGTCGTCCAAAGGGAGACATTTCCACAAAAAGGTGTGAAAAGGATGAATTCAGAATTGTCAGCGGAGTTTATAGGGGCAGAACAACAGGTACTCCAATCTGTATTCTTATTCCAAATGCTGACACCCAAAGCAAAGACTACTCATCATTTGAAAATCTTGCACGTCCCGGTCACGCGGACTACAGTAGCCAGTGTAAATATCACGGTTTTCAGGACAAGCGCGGCGGCGGACATTTCAGCGGAAGAATAACTGCACCGATTGTTGCCGCAGGTGCAATTGTAATGAAAGCTCTTGAAGATAAGGGGATTTTTATAGGGACACACATAAAAAAATGTCACGGAATCTGTGACATAGGGTTTGAAGATGCACAAAAGGATATAAAAGCTTTGTCTGCTATGGAATTTCCCACTCTTTCAAAAGAGATGGGAGATAAAATGCAAAAAGAAATTCTTCTTGCAAAAGAAGAAGGAGACAGCGTGGGAGGAATTCTGGAAACAATGGTGACGGGGCTCCCCGAAGGCCTTGGAGAACCTTGGTTTGATTCAGTTGAAAGCACACTTTCACACATTCTTTTCTCAATTCCCGCAGTAAAAGGTGTTCAGTTCGGTCTCGGTTTTGATTTTGCAGACAAAATGGGAAGTGAAGCAAATGACTCATTCAAAATGGATGGCAAAAAAGTGAGAACGGTCACCAACAATAACGGCGGAATTAACGGCGGAATAACAAACGGTATGCCTCTTTGGTTCTCATGTGTTGTAAAACCGACACCGACAATTTTTAAAAGTCAGGAGACTGTGGACTATATAAAAGGTGAAGACACCGAAATCAGCATGAAAGGCAGACACGATCCTGCTATAATTCATAGGGCAAGAATTGTGGTTGACTCTGTGGTTGCTCTTGCTCTTTGCGATATGCTTTCACAAAGATACGGCACAGATTGGATGTGTGGTGAGTAATATGGAATACGGACTTATAGGCGAAAAACTTTCTCACAGTTTTTCAAAAGAAATTCACGAAAAAATAGAAAATTATGAATATGAACTTTTGGAGATAGAAAAAGAAAATCTTGATGATTTCATTTTATCAAAGAATTATAAAGCCATAAATGTCACAATCCCCTACAAAGAAGCGGTTATGTGTCATCTTGATCATATATCAGACAGCGCAAAAAAAATTGGTGCTGTTAACGTCATAATAAATTCTGACGGAGTTTTGTATGGCGATAATACAGACTTTGCCGGAATGAAAGCGCTGATCGAAAAAGCGGGAATTGACGTTTCAAATAAAAAGGTGTTGATTTTAGGAACAGGCGGAACATCCAAAACTGCATATGCGGTGGCAGAGTCTATGGGTGCAAAATCCATTGTAAAGGTCAGCAGAAGCGGCTCTGATGGTGCAATAACCTATGACAAAATGTATGAATCCTTTAAAGATGCACATGTGATTATAAATACAACCCCCTGCGGAATGTATCCGGGTGTTGAAGCAACACCTGTGGATATAGAAAAGTTTTCAAATCTTGAAGGTGTTATAGACGCCATATACAATCCTTTGAGAACAAAACTTGTGTCTGATGCTCTGAAAAAAGGGATAAAGGCAGAGGGCGGACTTTTTATGCTGTGCGCTCAGGCTGTTTATGCGGCGGAAAAATTCACGAAAAAAACCTACCCTTCGGATATGACAGAAAAAATCTTTTCTGAAATCTATTCCAAAAAGCAAAACATTGTTTTGGTGGGAATGCCGTCATCGGGAAAATCCACAGTAGGAAAAATCCTTGCAGAAAATCTTGGATTTGACTTTGCGGATACAGATGAAATGATTGTTGATAAGCATTCCATGTCTATCCCGTCAATTTTTTCTGTTTATGGAGAAAAGGTGTTCAGACAATGGGAATCGGAATGTGTTGAAGAAATATCAAAAAAAAGCGGATATGTTATTGCAACCGGCGGCGGAGCAGTTCTAAGTGAAAAAAATGTTTGTGAACTCAAGAAAAACGGCAGACTCTATTTTCTTGACAGACCCCTTGATTCTCTTGTGCCCACGTCAGACAGACCCCTTGCCAAAGACAGAGAAGCAATAGAGAAAAGATATTCTGAAAGATATCCCATATACAAAAGTGTGTCTGATGAGATAGTGGAAAACATGGGAACTATAGATGAATGTGCACAAAAGGTGCAAAAACTTCATTTGGAAAATTATTAGAAAGAGGTGATATACGATGAAGGTTAAAATAGAAAAATCAGAAGCTTTTGGTGTAGTAAAAGCACCTCCGTCAAAAAGTATGTCACACAGAATGCTCATATGTTCGGGCCTTTGCAATGGTGAAAGCATGGTCAG
The DNA here is from genome assembly GCA_045654685.1 of Clostridia bacterium. Classification (GTDB taxonomy): domain Bacteria; phylum Bacillota; class Clostridia; order UMGS1810; family UMGS1810; genus RGIG1828. The sequence goes on from JAZONV010000058.1 coordinate 9,143, forward strand.
AGGAATATCTTTCTCGGAAGATGTTCTTGCAACTCTTGATTGCCTGAAGGCATTGGGTGCAGAATATGAGATATGGGAAGATAGTGTTAAAATCAAAGGAATTAATCCCTTTAACATCAAAGAAGATGTAAGTCTTATGTGCAGAGAAAGCGGAAGCACAATGAGATTTTTCATTCCCATTTGCCTTACATCAGATAAAAAAACTTCTTTTTACGGAAGTGAAACTCTTCTCAAAAGACCAATGAGCATATATGAAGATATATGCTCCGAGCAAGGTCTTGAATTTGAAAATACAGGAGAAAAAATAAAGATTTCCGGAATGTTATCTCCCGGAAACTACAGAGTGAAGGGAAATATAAGCAGTCAGTTTATAAGCGGTCTTTTGTTTGTTCTTCCTCTATTGAGTGGTGACAGTACCATAACCATCACACCACCCATAGAGAGCTGTTCATATATCAATCTTACCATTGAAGCCTTGAAGATTTTTGGTGTTGAGGTTTTCTGGTCAGATGAAAGAACTCTTTCCATCAGGGGCAATCAAAGATATATGCCGTCTGATGTCAGAGTTGAAGGTGACTATTCATACGCCGCATTTTTATCTGCTCTTTCTTATACGGGCGGAGATGTTGAAGTTGACGGTTTGAGAGAAGACAGTCTTCAGGGTGACAAGGTGTATGGGAAATATTTCGAGATGCTTTCAAGAGGTGTTCCTACAATTCACATATCTGACTGTCCTGATTTGGGACCCATACTTTTTGCTTTGGCAGCGTGCAAAAACGGTGGGGTTTTTACCGGAACTGCAAGACTTAAAATAAAAGAAAGTGACCGTGCCTCGGCAATGGCGCAGGAACTTGAAAAATTCGGAATTTGTGTGAAAGTGGAAGAAGACTCCGTGGTTGTGTATCCGGGAGATTTCCATTCTCCCACAGAATCACTCAACGGTCATAATGACCACAGAATAGTTATGTCTCTTGCCGTTATGCTCACCCTTTGCGGAGGTGAGATAGACGGTGCAGAGGCGGTGGCAAAAAGCTTCCCTGAATTTTTTGATATATTAAAAACCATAGGAATCAAGGTGACACAGTATGCAGATAATTAACAAAGAAATAAGAATACTCATTGTGGGGCTCGGGCTCATTGGCGGAAGTTATGCAAAGGCTCTCAGGAAAAAAGGCTTTCATGTTACAGCCATAACCAATGAGCAGGATTCCATAGATTATGCCATAAGGGAAAAAATCATAGACGAGGGCTACTCATATGTTAATGAGGAAGCAATAAAAAAAGCCCAACTTGTGGTTTTTGCCCTCTATCCCAAGGTGTTTGTTCAGTGGATAAAAGACTATGGTCACCTATTTAAAGAGGGAACACTTTTAACTGATGTTACCGGTGTTAAGGAATGCATAGTGTATGAAATCCAAAGCCTTTTAAAACCCGGAGTTGAATTTATTGCTGCTCATCCAATGGCAGGACGTGAGGTTTATGGAGTGGAAAACAGTGACGATAAAATCTTTGAGGGTGCAAACTATATTGTTGTTCCCACAGAGAAAAACAGCCTCGATGCAATTGAAACCTGCAAGGACCTTGGAATGGTTATGGGCTTCAGCAGTGTCTCGGTTTTGTCTCCCAAGGAGCACGACGAGATGATAGGTTTTGTATCCCAACTCACTCACTGCATTGCAGTAGGGCTTATGACCTGTTCTGACAATGAGCATCTTGTGGACTATACCGGTGACTCTTTCAGAGACCTTACAAGAATTGCCCGCATAAATGAAAATATGTGGAGTGAACTTTTTATGCTCAACAAGGATGCTCTCCTTGAACAGTTTGAAAGGTTTATTGATGAATGTAATCTCATTAAGGGTATGATATCCTCGGGAGATACAGATGGTTTAAAAGAAAAAATGCGCCTTTCCACAAAAAGAAGGGCACTATTTGATAAGTAAATATTAAGAAAGAAGGAAATCGCAATGAATATGATTTTTGAAAGAAAGCTTCCCATACCTATGGAGGTAAAGGAAATGTATCCTGTATCAGAGGATATCAAAAAGCTTATAGAAGACAGAAACAAGGAAATTGCGGAAATTTTCACAGGAAAATCTGAAAAAATAGCTCTTATTATAGGACCTTGCTCCGCCGATAGCGAAGACAGCGTTATAGATTATATTTCAAGACTCAGAAAAGTTCAGGAAAAGGTGGAAGACAAAATTTTCATCATTCCCCGTATATACACCAACAAACCCCGTACCACGGGAGATGGCTATAAGGGCATGCTCCATCAGCCTGATCCCAATGAAAAACCCGATATGTTCAAGGGTATTGTTGCCATAAGAGAACTTCACATGAGGGCCCTTCGTGAAACGGGATTTTCCTGTGCAGATGAAATGCTATATCCTGAGAACTACAGATACCTTAATGATATTTTAGCCTATGTTGCAATCGGTGCCCGTTCTGTTGAAAATCAGCAGCACCGCCTCACTGCAAGCGGACTTGACATTCCGGTTGGAATGAAAAACCCCACAGGAGGCGACCTTTCTGTTATGATGAATTCAATCACTGCCGCACAGCATAAGCATACATTCATATACCGTGGCTGGGAAGTGCATTCCCAGGGCAATCCCCTGGCTCATGCAATTTTGAGGGGATATGTGAATAAACACGGTCAGAGTCTTCCCAACTATCATTATGAAGACCTTGTTTCTCTTTGCGACCTCTACGAAGGATCAGGTCTTGCAAATCCCGGAGTAATAATTGATACAAACCACGCAAATTCCGGCAAGAAATATCTTGAACAGAGCAGAATTGCCAAAGATGTAATGCACAGTTGCCGTCATGATGACAGAATCAGAAAGATGGTAAAGGGATTTATGATCGAAAGTTACATCGAAGACGGTGCACAGAAAATCGGCGAATGTATCTATGGAAAATCCATCACCGATCCATGCCTTGGATGGGAAAAGACGGAGAAGTTAATATATGATCTCGCTGAACTTGCATAATTTTGGGATGTAAAAAAAGTCCATAATTGATTAATCTCACCCTCGACGTACCTTTTGTACGCCTTCGCTCTACCGTGCCACACGAGAATAATGCTCGTGTGGCATTCGATTTTTAATTCTGAATCAATTTTTCAAAATTAAACACTTTTTTGAAAACTACCAAAGATCATTCCCAAAAGGGAAATGAGCATAACACCGCCAAGAAAATATCCGAAAAATCCAAAAGAAACAGTTGTTGATTTGCAAACTGCAATAATATTTCCAAGCAAAAGAAGAGTTATGAGAAAGATGAGTTCCATATTTTCTTTTTTTGCTTTTTTTCTTGCTTTACTGATAATTTTAAGCGGGGATGTTTCCGGGTTGCAAACCCCGTAGGAATTAGGATAAGGGATTGTATTTGTGTTTGTCATGGTTTTATCCTCCTTGTGGAATTGGATGTTTTATCTTATCTACAAACTTATAATAACAGAGGATGTGTACCATAAGAAGGACACATCCTCTGTTGACTGTTGACTGTTTGACTGTTAAAGAAATTTCCACATTTAAAAAGTGTGAAAATCCCTTTACAATTCAGCCATGACAAGTTATAATATTATTAAGAAATGTCATTTGAGAAACCCGACATAAATATAATTAACTTGTAAGGGGGCATTTTGTATGAAGAAAACAATTTTTAAGGGTTCTGCAACAGCACTTATAACACCAATCAATGAAAAGGGCGTAAATTTTGATGCTCTTGAAAAAATGATAGAGTTTCAGATTGCTCAAAATACCGATGGGCTTGTAATCTGCGGAACAACGGGAGAGGCACCCACATTAGAAGACCATGAACATCTTGATGCAATTGAGTGTGCCGTATCTGTCGCAAAAGGCAGAATACCTGTCATTGCAGGAACGGGCAGTAATAATACCGCTCATGCAATAATGATGAACCGTGAGGCTGAAAAAAGAGGTGCGGATGCACTTTTGTGGGTAGCTCCATACTATAACAAAAGCACACAAAGGGGACTTGTAAAGCACTATCAGGCTCTCGCTGCATCAACAAACCTTCCTGCCATACTCTATAATGTACCATCCCGTACCGGCTCTGATATAAAAGCGGAAACGGTTGAAGAACTTTCAAAGGTGGAAAATATTGTTGCCATAAAAGAAGCAAGCGGAGATGTTGCAAGAACTGTTGATATCATCGAAAGATGTGGCGATAATATGGACGTATATTCAGGTAATGATGACATAATTGTGCCCATGATGAGTGTGGGAGCGAAAGGTGTCATATCCGTTCTTTCAAATGTTGTTCCCAAAGATACTCACGATATGTGTATGCACTGCCTTAACGGTGATTTCAAAAAAGCAACTGAACTTCAACTGAAATATTTCACTCTTGTGAAAGCACTGTTTTGTGAAGTTAACCCAATCCCTGTCAAAACCGCAATGAATCTTATGGGATTTGATGCAGGCATTTTAAGACTTCCACTTTATGAAATGGAAGAAAAGAATCTTGCCAATTTGAAGGAAATTATGAAAAGCCACGGATTGATTAAATAAAAATACTTACATCAAAAAAGGAGAACTCCAAAACATGAGGAGTTCTCCTTTTTGATATCTCATTTCATATAAGATTTGCAATAAGTACATCAAGTGCCGCCCATGAATCCGAAAGACCGCTTTTTATTCTGTGGTCTGTATCGGCTGATAATTCCAAAATCTTATTCACCTTTTCAAGATTTGTTTTGTCTGCCTGTTTTTGCCACATTTTAACTAAAAAATCTCTTTCACCAAATTCTCTTGCGATCACAGAGGCATGAGTGCCTTTTGGAAACAAAAGAACTTTTTTGAGTTGGTTGAATTTTGCAAAAATTGCACCGTTTATGGCGATTGGCTCTTCTTTTAAGAGTTTGAGTGCGGCATATAAATCTCCGCCCCGTTTTGCATCTTTTTCCAAAAAGGCATCAAGCATTTCAAAGACTTTACTTTCAACCATCTTGCATGAGCATATGTCAATGTCTTTTTCTTTTATGACTTTTGATTCCTGACAGTAGGAAGAAAGTTTTTCAATTTCATTTTTCAGCATATACATAGATGTACCGCAACAGTCTATAAGATACTTTGCCGCTTCTTTGGAAATGCCTGCACCTTTGCTTTTTGCATATCTTTCAATCCAGTTTATAAGGTCAACTTCTTTTTGGAAAGGAAACTCATCTGCGCAAAAGTGCTCGGTCACATACTTATAAAGAGCGCTTCTTTTGTCAATGTTTGTTTCGGAAAAAATAATTACGGCATAATCGGGAATGTCAGAAAAAATTTCTTTCCAATCCTCTCTCATACTTTCGTTGCACTTATAGAAAATATCGCTGTCCTTTATATAAAGGACTTTTTTTTCGCTCATACAAGGATAGGATGAAAGAAACATTGAAATATCCTCTGTGTCGGGTTTGTCCATGGTATACTCTTTATAATTAAAATCTGCAAGGTCGGGATCAAGAAGTTTTTCGGTGAGAGCTTTTTTGTAATAGTCTCTTAAAAAGGCTTCTTCACCATATAAAAGATATACGCTTTTATATTCGCCTTTTTTCATGTCTTCCTTAATTTTAAGCATTTTTTCATCTCATTTCTTTCACATCAATAATTTTCTCTTTATCCATTGTGAATATAATCGCACCGCTTATGTCAGTTCCCTTTGTTTTGATTTTTTCTTCATTCAACAAATCTATCACTCTTTTATCGGGATGATTGTATACGTTATATTTTGAACAGGATATGACTGCATATTCAGGGGATGATTTTTCTATAAGTTTATGTATGTTTTTTGAGTATCCTCCGTGGTGGGGGATTTTTAAGATGTCGCAGTTTGTGTCAAATGATAAAAGTTCATCAATTTCATTTTCCTGTGCATCACCGCAAAAGAGCACCGTGTTTTCGCCGTATACAAATTTTGCCGCCAGAGACATGTTGTTATTGTCAAAATACATGTGATTTTCGGGAAGGAGAAACTCAATTGTTCTGTCATTGCCAAAATCTATTTTTGTTCCGCTCTTTGCATATGTAATCTCAACATTGGAAGAAAGAGCGGAAGTTATAAGCCTGTTCTTTGTTTCTTCGGCTTCCGATTCTGTGGGATCATAATATTTTGGGAGAATAAGTTTTCGGATCATACCATTTTCCAGAAGTCTTTCCATGATGTTTGAATGATCTGTGTGGTAGTGAGTCACAATTGCCGTATCAATCTTTTTAATATTTTTATGGCGGAGCATAGCCTCCACAGAGGATGTGTTGTATCCTGCATCTTTGCCCGTGCCCGAGTCTATCATTATACTGGTTTTGCCGGAAGTTATAAGAGTGCAGTCGCCCTGTCCCACATCTGCAAAAATAATTTCGCACTTTTTTGTATCTCTGTTATTATACACCAAAAATCCGCCAAGGGCAACCGTGAAAATCAAAAGAGCACAAAAAGCTTTTTTTGCTCCGTATTTAAAATACATTTTTGAAAGAGCCATAAAAGATATTAAGACCGTGAAAAAGTATGCCACCGTGTGGGGATATACCGTTAAGATTGCTTCATCAACATAAGCAACAGATCTTGTCACGCAGGACATATAGGCATATATGCCGGACAAAAAATCCGAAATCAGGTTAAGCATCCATAGCGGGGCAAATCCCGATAGGGCGGCAAAAACTGCTCCCGTTCCGAGAAAGATGGGCATGACGGGAAGAATCAGCACATTTGCAATCCATGAAAGCAGAGGTATGTAGCCAAAGGCGACAACAGTAACAGGTAGTGTGAATAAACTTGCAAATACCGAAACACAAAATGTTGTACCTACATATGTTTCGCAAAGAATCGGGAGAATTTCTCTTTGTTTCAGATATTTTATGAAATCAAAAGCAACCAACACACCCAGAGTTGAAAGAAATGAAAGGGAGAACGATGTGGAATAGAAACAAAACGGCATAAATATAATCATTGTAAAGCCCGTAATAAAAAGAGCGTTTTTACTGCTGTAGTGCCTGGGGATGAGAGATGCGCAGGAAAGAATTGCAGACATTATGAAAGCTCTTATGAGAGAGACTCCAAAACCTGTGAAGACAAGAACAAAAAGTCCGATGGCAAAGCAAGACGCCACAGAAAGCAAAGCTTTGCATTTCCGTTTCAGCTTTAGCTTTCTGATTGCTTCATAGGCGGCGCAGATAAAAATGCTGAGATGCAGACCCGATATTGCCACAATGTGATAAACCCCTGATTTTTTAAAGGCATCTTCATCTTCAGCGCTGATGTCCGTTCTGTCCCCTCCGACAATAGCTTTCAGAACTCCGGATGGTTCTGATGTCAACATTTTGTCTGATGTCTCCATAAAAGTTTCTCGTATTGAAAAGATTTTTCTCAATATGTAGGGGCAACGTTTTATTATTTTTATGTCCGTGGTGTCGGATGAAAAAATCCCCGATATGTTGATTGATTTTAAATATTCTTTATAATCAAAGCTGCCTGGGTTTGATGCACCCACAGCTTCTGTAAGAGTTCCATGCAGAGAAACAGTATCACCGTATCTGATGATAAGATGCGTATCAGGAAATTCCATGAGAAAACGAAGCCCCTCAAAATCTTTGACGGAACATTTTGTGATTCTGCCGGTTGTACTTATCCCACCATTTCCGTTCATGGGGAAAGAATCAATAACGGCTTCAATGGCAATTTTTTCATGTTTGCTGTTTATTTTCTCCGTGTTTTGTTCATAATGTGTATTGTAGTTTTTGACAGATAAAAAAGACAGAAGAAAAAGAAATAAAAAAAGTATGATTTGACTATGAAAATTCAATAATTTTTTAAACATGTTCATTTTATTATCCCTTTGAATAATTTTCTGCATATATAATACCATTTTTTTGTACATTTAACAACTTGATTTTATGAAAATTATGGTATATAATATGTTTTAACCGAAAATTAGATTGGATTGTTATGCAATTTTATGATTGTATCAGGAGGGGGAACATACATATGGCTTTGTATGCAATGAGCGATCTGCACCTTTCCCTTGGTGTTGAAAAGCCTATGGACGTGTTCGGAAATTCCTGGCACAATTATATGGACAGAATTGAATCCCAATGGAACAAAACGATAGGAAAAGATGATACCGTCATAGTTGGCGGTGACATATCCTGGGGGATGTATCTTGAGGAAGCCAAAGAGGATTTTGCTTTTCTTAATTCTCTGGCAGGAAAAAAGATACTTCTTCGGGGAAATCACGACTACTGGTGGGTGAGTCTTTCCAAGCTCAAGAAATTCCTTTCGGAAAATTCCTTTGAAACGATAGAGTTTTTGCAAAACGATGCCATAGTTTCAGAGGATAAGGTCATATGCGGCACAAGAGGATGGATTCTTCCTCAAAGTGACGGGTTCACCGGAAAAGACAGGAAAATTTATGAACGCGAGTTGATCCGCCTTTCTCTTTCTCTTGAAAAAGGAAAAAAGATAGCCATGGGCAGAGAGATTATCGCAGTTTTCCATTTTCCACCCGTAAGAGCAGATGGGAGTGTTGATCCTTTGATAGGTGAGATGCTTCGCGAAAATTCTGTAGAGCATTGTCTGTACGGTCATCTTCACGGTCAGGTTGCCAATTTTGCATTTGAGGGTGTGTCGGAGGGCATAGAATTTCATCTTACATCCGCTGATTTTCTGAAATTTACTCCGTATAATCTGGGTTTTTAAATCCGGTTAATATATATCAATAAGCAATCAAAAATTTTTTATCCAGGAGGGTTTCTTACAGATGAAACTTATAAAAAACGAACAAATCGAAAAAAACACAGTAAAACTCACAATTGAAGTTGACAAAGAAGCTTTTGAAAAAGCAATTGACAAAGCGTACAAAAAGAACGTAAAACAGATCACTCTTCCCGGCTTCAGAAAGGGAAAAGCACCCCGTAAAATCATTGAAAAATATTACGGTGTAGGCGTGTTCTATGAAGATGCTGTTAACTTCGTTTGCCCCGATGCATATGAATTTGCAGTTAAAGAAGCAGGAATTGAACCTGTTGACCGTCCTGAAATTGATATCGAATCAATCGGCGAAGATGCACCCCTCGTTCTCACAGCAACAGTAACTGTTAAACCCGAAGTTAAACTCGGTGAGTACAAAGGCATTGAATGTGAAAAAGTTGTATACGAAACAAAAGAAGAAGATATAGACGCTCAGATCAAACAGGATGCTGAAAAGAATGTACGTCTTGTAAACGTTGAAGACAGAGATGTTGAAAAAGGTGACATCACAACAATCGACTTTGAAGGTTTTGTAGACGGTGTTGCATTTGATGGCGGAAAAGGCACAGATCATACTCTCGAAATCGGTAGCGGTCAGTTCATCCCCGGTTTTGAAGATCAGCTTATCGGCGCTAAACTCAATGTTGAAACAGATGTTAATGTTACATTCCCCGAAGAATATCATGCAGAAGACTTAAAAGGCAAACCTGCAGTATTCAAAGTAACAGTTAAGGAAATCAAAGTTAAGGAATATCCCGAACTTGATGACGATTTTGCAAAAGACGTAAGTGAATTTGAAACATTTGCTGAATACAAAAACAGCATCAAAGAAAAACTTGACAAATCCAACGAAGCAAGAACAAAAGGCGAATATGAAAACAAACTGGTTGAAATCGTAACAGAAGCATCCGAAGTTGAAATTCCCCAGTGCATGATTGATAACCGCATTGAAGACATGATAAGAGATTTCGGCTACCGTCTCTCTTCACAGGGTCTCAACATGGAACAGTATATGCAGATCACAGGTACAACTGTAGATTCTTTCAAAGAACAGTTTAAAGATCAGGCTGAAGTTCAGGTTAAATCAAACCTTGTTTTAGAAGCTGTTGCAAAAGCAGAAAACGTTGAAGTAACAGAAGAAGACGTTGAAGAAGAACTCAAAACAATGGCTGAAATGTATGGTATGGAACTTGACAAGGTTAAAACTCTCATCGGAGACAATGAAAAAGAATCCATGAAAGAAGACCTTAAGATCAGAAAAGCAGTAGCACTCATTGCAGACAATTCAAAAGCAACAGCTGCAAAAGCAAAAGCTCCTGCTAAAAAGACAGCTGCAAAATCAACAACAGCTAAAAAGACAACAACAAAGAAAACTGCAGAAAAAGCAGACGACGAAAAAGCTCCTGCTAAAAAAACAGCAGCAAAAACAACTGCTAAAAAAACAACCACAACAAAAAAAGCCGCTCCAAAAGCAAAGGCTGAAGACAAAGAATAATTAAAAAGCATATTTTAAATTCTAAAAAGGAGGAATTGCTTTTATGAGTCTTGTACCAATGGTCATAGAACAGACAAACAGAGGAGAAAGATCATTCGATATATATTCCCGTCTTTTAAAAGACAGAATCATATTTTTGGGTGAAGAAGTAAACGACGTAACTGCAAGCCTTGTTGTTGCACAGCTTCTTTTCCTTGAAGGAGAAGACCCCGATAAAGATATCAGTCTCTACATCAACAGTCCCGGTGGCTCAATCACCGCAGGTATGGCGATATATGATACTATGCAGTATATCAAATGTGATGTTTCAACAATCTGCATAGGTATGGCTGCATCCATGGGAGCATTCCTTTTGGCAGCAGGTACCAAGGGCAAGAGATTTGCGCTTCCCAATAGTGAAATTATGATTCACCAGCCTCTGGGCGGAATGCAGGGACAGGCAACAGATATCAAAATTCACGCTGACAGAATTATAAAGATGAAAGAAACTTTAAACACAATTCTCAGCGAAAGAACAGGCAAATCCCTTGAAGAAATCACCCGTGACACCGAAAGAGACAACTTTATGACTGCCATGGAGGCAAAAGAATATGGCCTTGTTGACGAGGTTATAGAAAAAAGAAAATAATAGGAGTCTCAGTAAATGACAAATAGAAGTAAAGATAAATTTGTGTGCTCATTTTGCGGAAAACCTCAGGATATGGTCATGAGATTAATATCCAGCCCTTCAGGCGATGTTTTCATATGTGATGAGTGCGTGGAAGCCTGCAGCGAGATTGTGGAAAATGACTATCGCGACCTTGAAGTTGCGCCGGAATTTTCTCTTTCCGAACTTCCGAAACCCGTGGATATAAAAAATATTCTCGACCAGTATGTGGTAGGTCAGGACAAAGCAAAGAAAAGTCTTGCAGTTGCCGTATACAATCACTATAAACGTATATCAAAAGGCGGAAAAGATGAGGATGAAACAGAACTTCAGAAAAGTAACATTCTCATGGTTGGTCCCACAGGTTCGGGAAAAACCCTTCTTGCACAGACACTTGCCAAAATCATTGATGTTCCTTTTGCCATAGCAGATGCAACATCTCTTACTGAAGCCGGATATGTTGGCGAAGATGTTGAAAACATTCTCTTAAAGCTCATTCAGGCGGCAGACTATAATATAGAAAGTGCCCAGAAGGGAATTATCTATATTGATGAAATTGACAAAATTGCAAGAAAATCCGAGAATCCGTCCATCACCCGTGATGTAAGCGGTGAAGGTGTTCAGCAGGCACTACTCAAAATTTTGGAGGGTACAGTTGCCTCCGTTCCTCCCCAGGGCGGAAGAAAACACCCACAGCAGGAATTCATTCAGATTGACACAACCAATATTCTTTTCATCTGCGGCGGAGCATTTGACGGCATTGAAAAGATTATTGAGCAGAGAACCGGCAAAAAAGTGCTTGGGTTCGGTGCTGATATAAAATCAGGAAAAGAAAAGCAGATTGGAGAAGTTTTGAAAGACATCCAACCTCAGGACCTTTTAAAATTTGGTCTTATTCCTGAATTTATCGGAAGATTAAGTGTCAGCGTAACTCTTGACAATCTTGACAGAGATGCTCTCATAAGCATTCTCACAGAGCCTAAAAACGCCCTTGTCAAACAGTATCAGAAACTTCTTTCTTATGATGGAGTTGAACTTGAGTTTGAAAAGGCTGCAATTGAGGCAATTGCAGATAAGGCAATTGAAAGAAAAACAGGAGCAAGAGGTCTTCGTTCCATTATGGAAGAGACTATGAGTGATATAATGTTTGCCGCTCCCTCTGACCCCAACCTTTCAAAATGTACCGTTACATCTGAAATGGTAAACGGAAATGTAAAGACTTTAGAGCCTGTTAAAGTTAAGGCAGTAAGAGTAAAAAAAGAAGCATAATCAGGGAATGCAAAAAAAGTCCGGATCGCAAAAAGGCGATAATGGAATATATTAAGAAATGAAAATATATTAAAATGGTATAGTATTCATTCCTATAAGTTGAAAAATATCTCATATGAGATATTTTTCTCTTTTATATGCCTTTTTGCTATTGGCAAATCTCACCCTCGCAGTACCTTTGTACAGCTTCGGGCAATAGTGCAACCTTTCAGGTTGCATTCGATTTGACAATTCCGAATCGTTTTTTCCTATTCCCTGAGAGAAATCTAACTAAGACTGTCCATTTTTAAACAAGAGGTAAATACAATGAAAAAAACTTTTCACATCCCCGTGTTTGTTCCCCATAAGGGGTGTCCTCACGATTGCGTTTTTTGCAATCAGAAAAAAATCACGGGACAAACAGATGAAATGACACCTGAAAAAGCAAGAGGGATTATAGAATCTCATCTTTCAACAATTGAAAAGTATAATAAAAGAGAAGATTGTTACATAGAAATCGCCTTTTTTGGCGGAAGTTTCACCGCAATTGAAAGAGAAAACATGATTGCACTTCTTGAAATTGCCCATGAATATATAAAAGGAAAGAGAATAGACGGCATAAGATGTTCCACACGTCCCGACTGCATTAACTTTGAAATTCTTTCCATTTGTAAAAACTACGGCATGACATCTGTGGAACTTGGAGTTCAGTCGGCAGATGAAGAGGTTCTTTGTCTTTCAAACAGAGGTCATACTTTTGAAGATGTGAAAAATGCATCAGAACTAATAAAAGAATTTCAGATGGAACTCGGACTTCAGATGATGACGGGACTTCCCGGTGACACTTTTGAAAAATCAAAGATAACCGCAGAGAAAATTGCATCTCTTTCCCCCGATTGCGTAAGAATATATCCCACACTTGTGATGGATGGGACTCAACTTTTTGAAATGTATGAAAAAGGGGAATACAGTCCGCAAACTCTTGACGATGCCGTAAATCTTGCATCCGAACTTGCATCATTTTTCAATGAAAAAAACATAAGGGTTTTGAGAATTGGTCTTCAGACAACAGACGGAGTGAACAGAGAAACCGTCACAGGCCCCTATCATGAGGCATTCGCAGAACTTGTGTATTCAAAAATGATGAGAGAAGACATGGAGAAAGAATATCTTTTGAAAGTATTGGACTCAAAAGATAACATAAAAATTTTTGAATATAAAACTACCCCTCAAAAAGTTTCACAAGCGGTGGGGCATAGAGGAGAAAACAAAAAATATTTCAAAGAAAAATACGGAATTGACCTAAAAATAGTAACAAATTAAAGGAAAAAACAACAAAATTTTATGAAAACCACAAAAAATATCACAAAAAAACAGAAAAAACTAAATTTTTCATTGACAACGTACTCTTTGTGTGATATTATTATGATAAGAAAATTAATGTAAGGAGATACAGACTATGTTAGTTAATATGAATGAAGTCCTTATTCCTGCAAAGAAAAATCATTATGCAGTTGGTCTTTTCAATGCAGTAAACTTAGAACTTGCCCGTGGTATTATTAACGCTGCTGAGGCAACAAGATCCCCGGTTATCATGGGAACAGCAGAAGTTCTTCTTCCATATGGTCCCCTTGAGGAAGTTTCCTACTACCTCATCCCCATGGCAAAAAAAGCATCTGTTCCCGTTGTTGTACACCTTGACCATGGTCTTACATATGACACATGTGTTGAAGCTTTAAAACTTGGTTTCAGCTCTGTAATGTATGACTGTTCAACAGATTCTTATGAAGAAAACGTAAGAAAAGTTAAAGAAATGGCAGACCTTGCACATTCCTATGGTGCAACAATTGAAGGTGAACTCGGTCACGTTGGTGACAACGAAGGTTCTGCAGAAGGAAGCCATCACCTTGATGATCCTTCAAAATATTTCACCGATCCCAAACTTGCAAAAGACTTTGTTGAAAAAACAGGTGTTGATGCTTTGGCAATTGCAGTAGGTAATGCTCACGGAGCATACAAACTCCCACCAAAACTCGACTTTGAAAGAATCCGCACAATTGCAAAGACAGTAGATGTTCCTCTCGTTCTTCACGGTGGTTCAGGTCTTACTGATGATGATTTCAGAAAAGCAATTCAGGATGGTATCAGCAAAGTTAACATCTTCACAGATATCAACGTTGCAGCAGTTGAAGCAGAATTCAAGAAATTCCACAGCATGGACAAAGGTCTCATCGATCTTATCCCTGCAGCAGTTGAAGCTGTTAAACTTGAAACTTCAAAGAAAATGAAACTCTTCTCAAGTGACGGAAAAGCAGGCGGTGCACCTCAGGCTCCCGGACTCAATCTTGATGAACTCACAAGACTTGTTGCAGAAGAAGTTGCAAAATATATGAATAAATAAGATTACAAGGGGATGTTTAAAAACTCCCTAAATTGCAAAAAGGATCTCTAATCGAGGTCCTTTTTGTGTTGTTGAGAAAAATTGTTGAATTTTTAGTATACAAAATAAACCCATATTAAAATGAGCACATTTTAAAATATTCTCTTT
>JAZONV010000059.1:0-20520 GCA_045654685.1 Clostridia bacterium
GATAATACACATAAGGATTGAAGTCTACATCATCCATCCCTGTATCTATAGCATATCTACTATACTGCTCCGTAAGATTTCCGGTAGGTGTATAAGAATATTGGGTTATCTCATTTATGTAAGCTTGATACTGTCCAACACTATCATCATATATTCCTCTAACATCAATGACCATACTTGCACCAAACGGATTCTTAAAGGCATAGTTTCTGGCTATAATAGAATCTCCCGGATTTGCACTGCTTGTTGAATCCAATGTCCCAAGTTCATTGTATCCATAGCTATTTTGTTTTGATGCCTTATCTTGTGAAATATGGAGTCTGCCCATATCATCATATACATACAGATTACTATTTCCGGCATTATCTGTGTCTGAAACAATTTTACCATCACCGTCATAGCTTCGCTGATAAAGAATACTTTGTGTTCCGCTGCTATCTGTGATTGTTTGTTTCTTAATGTTTCCTAACGAATCGTAAGTATTTCGGATTATTTCATTATTTGCATTCTTTGACGAAGTTACTCTGTTGAGCTTATCATATGTATTTGTCTGAGTATAGCCATCTTCATTCAAATTATTATTTGCATCAATAATGCCTATAACATTTCCAACAAAGTCATACTCGTAACGAACTTCAACAGATGTATCCGGATAAGAAGAATATCCCTTCTCTTTTGTAGTTCTTCCAAGTCGGTCATAGGTATATTCTATCACATTTTGTTTAGCATTTCCATCAGATGCCGGTGCAAAATATGATAAAGCTTTAAATCCTACTCCATCACCACTTATATTATATTCCGTAATATGATTGTTGTCAAATTGATCTGTTACCTGAACTTCTCTTCCGGCACCATCATAATACACAACAGTCATATTTCCTTTTGAATCTTCTTCTTTTACAAAATTTATGGCCGTACTGTAATAATACTTTGTTGTATTTATAGTCGGGCTACCTTCGACAGTATCTAAAACATCACTCTTTATAAGTTCACCTGTTCCAAGATAATAATTTTGCTTAAATGCATAGAAGGTCCTCGACAATACGCTTAAATCAACAGATGCCGGATTAGTAACATCAGTAGTACTTACGTCATAATAAGAAAGCGTATCTGTTATTCTTTGTGCGATTAAATCTTCATCAGAATATGTTACACCGCTATACTTATAGCGTACAGATTCATATGTTATATCCTCAATCGGGAGAATCTTTATATCCTTACTTCCATATGCACTATATGTTGAATATACAGGATAGATAACCTTAGTTGGTCGTCCTAAAGCATCATACTCATAGTATGTGGTGTTTCCTTCGTCATCTGTCATTGTTTTAACAACACCATACAGCATGTCATAAGTATACGATGTCGTTTCAGAAGTTGTTACACTGTTAGCAGTGACAGTTTTTACAACAGTTGAAGGGAATGCGTAAGCCGTTGCAGAAGTAAAGTTTTCAACAACCACTGTTGTGCCTGTATCATTCTCTACGGTCGTTGTTTTCTTTGAAACTTTGCCATTTGTATATTCATATGTATAAGAAGTTGTAGTACCATCCGGTGCTTGATATGATGTTAATCTTCCCTTAGAATCGTAAGTAAATCGTTCTGTACACTTCGAAGAGTTTGACTTATACCAAGAACGCGTAAGCATAAATCCTGTATTTGAATCGTATGTGTATGAAAAACCATGCTTCTCCCTCGCCGAACTTACCGAAGTATCGTAATCTATTTCTTCAGTTTCAAGTAATGGCTTGCCATACGTTTTATTGCCATATGTACTCATATCGTAATACTGATATGAGTCATAAGTATAACCCGTACCATTTGAATATGTCTTCTTAAGCATTATAGGCATTTTCAAAAGATAGTCTTCAACTATTGTAGTAACAACAAGTGGGTTACCAACAGGATTATTGTATGTTGCTACTTCTTCATATTCAAGTACCGCATCATCCTTCTTATAAAATTTTCTTCTAAAGGTGGCATTTTCTCGTTCTTCAGTCACTCGGCAAACATAATCATCTGCATCAATATTTTCGGGCGAATTATAATAAGGATATCCAGTGTAATCACGACTGTAATTATATTCTACTCTGTTATGGGTATATCCATCAATAATACTATCATTATCTTCGTCTAAAACAAGCATATCATCGCCGCGTTCATCTATTCTGTATGCCTCACTTATACCGCTATGGCCTAAATTTCTTTCACATAAATCATAATAATAGTAAGTATTTGAATGAGGTCTTACTATGTTTCCAAGTAAATACACCATATTATTTGTATATCCACTTGTACCTGTAACATATAATGAATTAAATGATTTATCAGCAAAAGTAAATTCAATTGGTTGAGCGTAACTTCTTTCACCGCCAATTATCGCAGGATAGTATTCTGTAACTTCCCCATTAGGATACTCTACAGAATCAAGAAATGGTTCTTTTGATAAGTAATTATCTCCACGAGTAAATTCTATCATTTTCTTAGTATAGAGTAATTCTATTTTTCTCTCATCTGGTAGAGGAGATGTTACTTCAATCTCAACATACTCATATTCGCCATCAGTAGTATATCTGAAATCGATATATCTTCCCACAGAATCAACTATTCCTGAAATGACTGGCCAGTCCTCAGCACCGTAAAAGTCTTTGTCGGTATAGCTGAATTCTATTTTGTTTCCGTGTACATCAATAATACTTCTAATTTCACCATGAGGACCAAAATAATATTCTGTACAGTCAGAATCTTCAACCATATAATCCACCCTTGCAGTGCTACAAACATCTGTGTCATAATAGCCTAAAATATCAAATGTAATATCCTGACCGACATAGTTGGTAAAATAGCAGCCATTTAAGCTATCATATTCAACTTCCATAACATTGCCTTTACCATCATGGTAATACATAGCTTTTGGAAATTCAAATTCATCATAATCCTCGTAGTTGTCTTTTATCGTTTGAACGGATGGGAATGACCACGACCAACCTGCTCCAAGATTGTTTCTTATTGTTTGATAACTTGAAGAAGTAATCTCTGAACTATAAAAATAATCATATATCATGTATTCCCCGTCAGTTGCCATATCCCACCAAGCAGAATATATGTAAAGTCCATTACACGTATCTCTCGTTTCTATCTCTTCTATTTTACTTTCTGCTTCAGACAAATCCGAATAAACATAATAATATGTACTTGTTTGATATGTTTCAGTGTTATATATGCTTTCTGTTACAACATAAGTGTCAGATGTCAACGGAATCGCACGAGGCTCATTGCTTATTCCTGCTGTTTTTGTATATACTTCCGCTTGAGCTAAACTATAATATCTGGACAATTCTAAATCGTGACCATCAACACCAGGTAACACAAGGTCTGTTTCGTTAACGATCAAATTTCCTGTCATTGGATCAATATATTCTTCACCGATATTGTCTCCAATGTAGTTAGTTCTACCTGTTTGGTTTTGTAATGCGAATGAATCCTTACTGTTTATATTAGCAATACGATATGATGAATCAACCGGTAGAGTTGAAACCGATCTTGCATTTTCGGCATTCTCGACATTTTGAACTTTTTCCTGCACTTTTTGTAATTTAGTTGCTGTTATCGCTTCAATCAAAGGAAGGTCCTCATCATCAAATTCATTAGCACTAATCCAATTCTCATCTAACTCCATTCTGTTCTCAGGTATAACAAGGGAGTTCTCTGTTGGTATTTGAATTGAGGGTTTTCCAGTGTATAATCCACTCCTATCAACATCTACCGTATTGTATCTCGAAACACCTGACATTATCGGCAACATGTCGTCATCGGTTATTTCTATTTGCGGAAGTTCTTCCGGTAGCTCTATATCATACTTCAATGGTGCTTCATCAGTTAAATTTATACTTATATCGTTGCTTTCAAATGCTAATGCAGGAATTCCACTACAAAGCATTGAAATAGTTAACACTAAAGAAAGAAATCTTTTACATGTTGCTTTCATAGTCTGCACCTCACTCTCTTGCTGTCTTCGACAGTAAATTACCCATATTATCGTATGTAAAAGTCAATGTTACTCCATTGGCTTTATCAATTTGTAACAATCTGTTATCTGCATTATAGTAATATGCATTTATGCCGCTTATTTGTGTAAAATCAATTGATGCACGAATCGGCATAAGATTTGTTAGTGTATCCCAAATCATCAGCTTTCCTGAGAATTCGGTTTCGGCATCAAATTGGTATACAATTTCCATACTGTTCGTTTGCCCTGCTGCAACATCAATTTTAAAGGTTTTGAGATTATGTAATCTCCCCTCACTTGTGTATGTAGCAAGAATTGCAGTTATGCTATCATCCTTTGTTGATGAATTTGACACACCAAGAGTACAGGACATATTGGCATTATCTATAATTCTCATTCCATTTTCCCCAACGGATATTCCATTTAGTTTTATATTGGATGTTACTGCCAAAGCCGATGATACTGTCATTAAATTCTCATTTTGATTAATATCAACTTCTGCGTTAATAATCGGGCATACTAATAAAAAAATCAAACTAAATATTCCAATTTTCCTTACTGTATTCATAATTAAACCCTCCTGTAAATTCATGTCAATAATAAAAAGGCAAAGAAAAGCAAATGCAATCTAATTGCAAAATACCATTCTTTGCCGTAAATTTACTGGTTCCTTCATAAAGATGCCTCCTATTCACCTGTAACAGTTCTTATATCTACTACCACCTTCATTATTAACTACATCTTTATTTTAACATATTTTAGTTATTGTTACAATAGTTTTGGTTTATTTTGGAAAATTATCTTTGCAGCATACAAAACTTATGTGAAGATTGGTAAAAGTGTTTAGTTTACCATTTGTATCCCCTATTTTCACAACATTCTGTTTTTATAAAGTTTTCAAAAATCCGCATAAACACTATGATTTTAGCGCTGCATCTTTCCTGTCACTCCATTATATCACAAGAAAGTAAAAAGAACAAGTAAGTGTATAATATTATTGATATTTAAAAACTGTCTGTGAATTTGATTATTGCTCTTGCAAAAGCGCGTCCTGTTTCAATATATCTGTCGGGAGTCATTATGTTATCTTCTTCGCCGAAATACGGACATTCTATTGTTGCTACAAAATTAATTGGATCAAGACAACCGACATATGCAGAAAAAGTTCCTTCCAACGGCTCCGGTCTCCATGTTATGACTCCATCAATAAACAGAAAACCGTTGTCAGTAATCTCGCCCGAAAACAAAGAAGAAAACAAATTCATTTCATCTCGGAATTTTTCATAAGCATTAACAAGACTCATAAGGTTGTTTCCACCACCTAAATGACATGGAGAATGAAAATCAAATACATATTTCACGTTTGAGACTTCAAGAAACTCTTTCATTCTTTTAACGGTTGGGTAGATGCTGTCTGCTATGTAGTCACGGTTATGGTCGTGAGGCATTCTCCCCTTCCCCTGATCACCACATACAACTCCACGTGTGTCCATAAAGGGTACAGTTACAATTTTGTATCCTTGCAGATGTTTGTCGTTTAATTCTCTGAGCACACCTTCCAACACATAATTTGCAGGTGCTTCGCATGCATGATGGCGAGCGGTTAAGAGAATTATCTTTTCACCGTCTCCCATTTCCCCCATCAGACATTCTGTGCCGTCTGAATCAGTACAAAAAACACTTTGTTTCAAAAAATCAAGTTTTTTAAAATTGTCAGGCATATACAGACAATTATGTGCGAAATACACTTCATCCTCATTTTCTGAAAATTCATATTCAAAACTGAATCTGTCTTTTTCATCGGATTTATATCTGTCAGGTTCGCTCCAATGCCAATCAACAAGGTTGTAACTTATTGCCGGTCCAAAATATCCAACAGCATCCTCGCCAAAATCAAAAGTGATTTTGCATCCGGATGCTCCTTTAACCTTAAATGCCCAGTAACACCAAGGTTCACTATCACGATAGTTAATTTTTACTTTAGCATAATTTTCACAAATGTTCTCAACAAGAATATTCCCGCCACAAAAATCCTGCGTGATTTCGTATTTTAACATGTTGACTCCTCCTAATCATCAACTTTTCTTTCTTCATCACCAATTGCGCCACATGCAAAAAACGTATTATCACAGTTTCCGTGAATTTCGTATGGCATTTCAGGCTCAAGGATATAACTGTTTGATTTTCCTATAATTTTCCAATGCTCATCCTTATCAATAAGCATTGCACATTTTTACTTTTTTAATGCTTTTTTATATATCCTATTGATATTAAGACAAAAAAAGTTTAAAATAAACACATATTTTGAAAATGAAGGTGACTATAATATGATACTTTTTAAAGAAACCCTCAAAAATTCAGCGCACAAATTCCGAGTAACACTTACAACCGCAAAAATAAGAAATGAAGAGAACATCGACACAGTATACCCTTCTCATCTTCATGATTCGTTTATTGAAATAGAGTTTGTATATGACGGATATATGAATCAAACAATTAACGGAAAGAAATATAACCTCAATTCAGGTTCCGTAACCATTTTAAGGCCATCCGATTGCCACAACTGTAAGATATCAAATGAAGCAAAGCTTTTCACTTTGCACCTTATGCCTCAAGTGATTTCAAGAGAACTTCTTTTTAATATTCTCAACTATGAAAAGGAAATCGTTTATACTTTTGACGAAAAAGAAGCAAAGTATATTTTTGACAATTGTATGCAACTGCACAGAGAATACACCGATAAAAAAGATTACTTTGAAAATATATGCAAGAATCTGTTTGAAAACATAATATATACAACATTAAGAAGACTTGACAACAAACCGGACAATGAATATGTCCCTATGCCACTTGAAAAAGCAGTTTTATATCTCAGAACCACTTTTATGAATAATCCGAGTCTTGAAGAAACAGCTGAATATGTGCATCTAAATGCTTCATATTTTTCACGTATATTCAAAAATCATACAGGTTGTTCATTTAATTTATATCTCAACAGGCTCAAACTCGAGTATGCACAAAAACTTCTAACAGAAACAGAC
The DNA here is from genome assembly GCA_045654685.1 of Clostridia bacterium. Classification (GTDB taxonomy): domain Bacteria; phylum Bacillota; class Clostridia; order UMGS1810; family UMGS1810; genus RGIG1828. The sequence goes on from JAZONV010000059.1 coordinate 7,051, forward strand.
ATGACAATAACAGATATATGTTTTTGTGCAGGATTCGGATCACTTTCTAATTTTTCAAGAACATTCAAATCTCATTTTAAAATTTCAGCAAATGAATATAAACAAAAGTACAGAAAAAGTAAAATGGAATTCTATGACGAAGATAAAATCAATTTTCAACACTAAATGTTTTATTTTTATGTAAAAAACATCATATGAATTATATGTGTCTGTCTATGCATCATGATCATTGTCCGGATAGATAGTAATACGTACATTTCCTCCAAATTTATTAACAGCGTTTCCTACATTAATCAAGACAATGACCAATTATATTCGGTGTTGAAACTCTCCACCAGAATCCCGAGCCATTTGTTTTATTAATGACGGGTTCTTCAAGTTCGGGGATGGAAGATATTTCACCTTCAATGAGCATGTCAAGTCTTTCTTTGCAACTTGTAAGTCTTCGAATCAGACCGCCTATTCCTATATCCTGAACATCAAATCCATGTGGTTTATTATCTTTATACCATCTTGTCTGATGTGCCTTATGAAACTCTCTTATACGTTCTATGGTTATGTCATAATCATTCGATACAACTTTAAGTTCTGAAAAATTCTTATCAATGTATGCCTTTCTTGTACGAACACCAAGATCACTTTTTAATGACAGAACATGACAGAGTTTTTCATAAAAATCGAAAAGATATTCAAAATCACCTTTTAAAGAAATTTCTTTGAATTTTTCTGCAAGATTTTCATAATATGTACAGTCATCCGATGAACACATAGCATCCCTTATACCAAGGAATGGATCATTATATAAAAGATATTTACATGGATTATAATAATAGTTTTGTTCGGTATTGTGATTTCCTATAAGTTCATCCATTTTATCAAACAACATAAAACTGTCATATGAACAGCCGGTTATCTCTTTGAATTTTTCTTTTACAGATTCTTCGTCTTCGTTACCATTCAAAACCTCTGCAATTGTCAGAAGAAACGGAAGAACAGAGTATGGAGAACATTCGTTTCCATCATCACCCCAAATTGTGATAAACATATCTTTAACGCCTGTGTTTTTGCACGCCTCTATGGCTCTCAAAGTACATTCAATACTGTTTTTATTGGAAGGAGCAAATCCTCTCCATGTCCACGCTCCTGCCGCATATGCAACCGGTCTCTCAAACAGTTTATTGGTGTTGATAATTTTTTCGCAATGACGTGGATCTTGAGATATATAGTCCCAATATACTAAAGTGAGATTTTCGGGAAGTTGCGCTTTTGCCATGAGCGAAGATTTATCTTCAACAACATCATATTGATTGTCTGTTCCAAGTGCAAGCGTTGTGAACATGTCACTCCAAACCATAGGCTCAAGATTGTATTTAGATGCAATATCACAGACTTTATGTAAATGTTCGTTTATTATATCAAATCTGTCTCTGATTCCGTGAATTTTTTGATATTTACCTGTTCCTATACGAAACGCTTCGTCCATGCCTATATGAACTTTTTTTGTTGTGAAACATTCGGATATACTGCAAAGCATATTATCAATCAAAGAAAGTGCTTTTTCGTCGCTTGCAATAAGAATTTCATCACAGTCGTTTATTTCAGAATATTCATCTGTCCATTTAAACATAGCATTAAGATGTGCCAATGTCTGAATGCACGGAATGAGTTCGATTCCTATACTTATGCAATATTTATCTATCTCTTTTAATTCATCTTTGGAATATCTTCCTCTTAAATGACCAAAAAGTGGCTGCTGCGGAACTTCATATGTATCTTCTGTGTATAGCATCAGAGTATTATATCCCATTTTCTTAATAATGTTTGCATATTTTTTTACCGCTTCAACATTCATAACAGCGTTTCTTGAACAATCTATCATTACTCCAAGCATATTACTCATAATTACCTCCAATTTTTTTTAATAAAAAAGATTATTTGCAGTATACGTTATTATACCACAAATAATCTTTTTTGTCATTGTCTTTTTTTTCGAATGTTTTAACCGAATTTTGTTTTTTGGTGATAAAACGTAATTTTAATCACAATAACCCACCTCTTGCATTTTTTCATATACTAACTGTCCGAGAAGTTTATATCCGGCATCGTTATCGAGATAATTAAAATTTTTAAAATAGCGGGTATATACCTTGTTATAAAATCTGATTATCAAAGTGTAACTCCATCTTTGAAAATTGCAATTTCTTCATATCCATTTTCTTCATTTTTACACAGCAAGCCATTTGCAACGGATATGATGTATTCAAATAATTCATCGGTGAGTTCTTCCCCATCAATAATCGGACCGGCATCAAAATCTATCCAGTTTGATTTCCTCTTTGCAAGAGAAGTATTTGTCGAAATTTTAACTGTCGGAACAGAGCTTCCGAGAGGTGTTCCTCGACCTGTTGTGAAAAGTATCATATGTACGCCGGATGCCATAAGATTAGTTACGGCAACAATATCATTTCCGGGACCATTCAGGAGCGATAAGCCATTTTTGGTGAGTGTATCTCCATAGTCAAGAACATCAACAATCGTGGATTTTCCACCCTTTTGAATGCATCCGAGAGACTTTTCTTCCAGCGTTGTTATACCACCTTTTTTGTTGCCGGGAGAAGGATTTTCGTATATAACCTGATTATATCTTGTGTAATAATCTTTAAAGTCATTTATTAGTTTTACTGTTTTGTCAAATACTTCTATATTTTCGCACCTCTTCATCAAAAGATGCTCGGCACCAAACATTTCCGGCACTTCAGTTAACACACAACTTGCACCAAGAGAAGTCATTTTATCACACAGTCTTCCAACAAGCGGATTTGCTGTTATTCCCGAAAAAGCATCACTTCCCCCGCATTTAAGACCGATTTTCAGTTCGGATATATTAACGCTGTCTCTTTTGTCTGTTTGTGCAAGATCCTGAAGTTCACGAACAATTTTAACGCCTTCAGAAACTTCATCTTCAACATCCTGACAGTTAAGAAAACGAACCCTTTCCTCATCCCAGGATTCAAGAACTTCTTTGAAAACATCAATGTTATTGTTTTCGCATCCGAGACCAAGCACAAGAACACCGCCGTGGTTTGGATGGTTAACCATACCTTTTAATATTTTCTGTGTGATTTCAGAATCATATCCAAGTTCTGAACAACCAAATGGGTGCGGGAAAAATTTTGCACCTGTCTCTCGTGAAATAATCTCAGCGGTCTTATTAACACATCCTACTGTATTTACGATCCAAACCTCATTACGGACACCAACATCACCATTTTTTCTTCTATAGCCCATAAAGGTTATATCTGAACAGGATTTTTCAACGACAGGTGTAAACTGTTCATACGCATACTCCAAAATGCCCGAAAGATTAGTTTTCAGATTATGAGTATGTATATGTTCACCTGACTTGATATCTTCCGTTGCATGACCTATTGGTTCACCATATTTTATGACATCTTCACCCTTCTTTATATCACAAATTGCATATTTATGACCTGATTCAATGTCAACTCGCACATTATCAAGTTTATTTATAATCATATTTTACTACCTCTTCATAAAGAAAACTTAAATCTTCACCCCAAAAATCAACATTCGAAAGAATATCTTTTAGTGATTTTTCTATCATAAAAGCAATAATCGATTCATCATCTGTGGGGGTTGAATATTTATAAAATTCAATAAGTTTTGCCAATGACATTATAAGATTTGAAGGCATTTCATTTTTTCTTTTTATATACTCCAAAAGAGAAGGCGCATCAAAATTAGCATATATGGAAGAGACATATTTTTCGAAAAAATTCAAACAATTGACGGGATTTGGGTTCAACGAATATCTGACACAAATACGTTTAAGAAAAAGTGAGATTCTTCTTTTGTCTCCCGAAAATTCAATCAACGAAATTGCTGATATGTGCGGATTTTCAAGTTCGAATTATTTTGGGGATATATTCAAAAAACATACCGGACTATCACCATCACAATACAGAAAAAAACATATGGAATTATAGATATTAAATGTCAAAATATTTAGGCATAGGTGATGTAACTGTTATGGTATTTTTGCAATAAGGATGTACAAAAGAGATTTCAGAACAATGCAAACAAAATTTCTCAACACCATCAGCATCACTATCATACAAAAAATCATTCAAAAGCGGATGATTTATGTGTGCCATGTGTACTCTTATCTGGTGTGTTCTGCCGGTGTACAGTTTAAAAGAAACAAGACTGTTTGATTCATTGTCTTTTTCTACAAGATATCCGGTTTTTGAAAATTTTCCATCATGTGACACACATCTTTTGATGATGCTGTCATCACACCTTGATATCGGCTCTTCTACAACACCTTCTTTTTCTTCAAAAACCCCTCTGCATATACCATAATATTTTTTAATTATTGTTTTATTATATTCTTTTGTACACATAATCGATGCACTATATTGATTTTTAGCTGCAAGAACAATTCCCGATGTCTGACTGTCAAGTCTTGTGACTATGTGGAACTCGTCACAAGATTTGTTAAGATATGATACCGCAAAATTTGCAAGAGTATCTGTGTGATGGTTTTGAGACGGATGGGTTGGGATTCCCCTCTCCTTTTCGATGCATATCACATCATCATCTTCATAGAGGATTTTGATGCTCTTTCGGATGGGTTTGATGTCACTTTCTGTATATGGAATTTTAATTGTAATCTTATCATTTTTTTGCACAGAATCAATTGTTCGAAGTATTTCACCATCTCTCACGATACCACCTGTGTTTTTTAATTTTTTTATAAGCGATGACGAAAAATTCAACTTACCTTTCAAAATATTTCCAACATCGCTTTTATAATCATCATGTATATATTCTATAATTCTCATAAAAACACCGTTATACAAACAGGCTGTCTCTTAAACACAAGTTTTGAGACAGCCTGTAAAATTTTATTTTAATATGATTACGCTTTGTTAACAGAACCAAAAAGTTCCATTTTTTCTTTAACTGTTGCTTTTATTGCTTCAAAACCGGGAGCAAGAACTTTTCTGGGGTCAAAACCTTTACCAACAAGGTCTTTTCCTTCTTCGATATATTTTCTTGTAGCTTCGGTAAATGCAATCTGACATTCGGTATTAACATTGATTTTGGAAACACCGAGAGAAATTGCAGTTTTAATCATATCTGCAGGAATACCTGTTCCTCCATGAAGTACAAGAGGCATCGGGGATGTAGCTTTGCTGATTTCTTCGAGAACATCAAAACGAAGACCAGCCCAGTTTTCGGGATATTTACCATGAATGTTACCAATTCCGGCAGCAAGCATATCAACGCCAAGGTCTGCAATCATTTTACATTCATTTACATCCGCAACTTCACCGCTACCAACAACGCCATCTTCTTCACCGCCGATTGCGCCAACTTCTGCTTCTACAGAAACACCTTTTTCGTTAGCAAGTTTGATGAGCTCTTTGGTCTTTTCAATGTTTTCTTCGATGGGATAATGTGAACCATCAAACATTACGGAAGAAAAACCTGCATCAATACATTTGATTGCGTGTTCATAACTACCATGGTCAAGGTGGATTGCAACAGGAACTTCAATTCCAAGTTCTTTAATCATTCCTTTTACCATACCAACAACTGTGGTATATCCGCACATGTATTTACCTGCACCTTCAGACACACCGAGAATTACGGGTGAGTTGAGTTCCTGAGCAGTTAAAAGAATAGCTTTTGCCCATTCAAGGTTATTGATGTTGAACTGACCAACAGCATACTTCCCTGCTTTTGCTTTATTTAACATTTCTTTTGCTGACACTAACATTATCACATACCTCCAAAATTTTATAACTTAATTATACAAGTTTATACAAAAATTGTCAATGAAAAACAGATACAAATATTATGTCCATATTGCATATTTTTTATATATTTAATAGTTTTTTCAAAATTTCTGCTGTTGTATCCAGAAAATCATTTTTTTCAGAGCCTGTAAGACTACCATGAGAAAGTTTTGCCATTGAAACGATTTCTTTGCATATAAGTTCTTTAACTTCATCTTTTTCACACTCTGCAATCTGTGACACAAGTTCAGAAGAACTGTTTATAACAAGTGTTGCATCATTTTTGGGAATATTCATCATTCCCATATTACCATACATTTTGGAAAACTCTTCCATTCTTCGTGCTTCTTCCGACAATACCATTATTGCAGGAACATTTGATGCATTGAGCGATTTGACATCGATTTTATCTTTGTCATAGAATTTAGCAAAAATTTCTTTTACTTTTTCGTCAAAGTTTGAATCTCCTTCAGCTGTATTTCCCGAATACGAGTCAACTCTTTTAAATTTTATATCCGAAACCTTATATTCAAGAAGACTTATAAAGTGTGTATCGATTGCATAGTTCAGATAAATAAGATTTTTGTTTTCACCTTTGAGGAGTTCAACATATTGAGCTTGTCCATCAGCATCGGTAATGTAGAAAACTTCTTTGTCTTCAAGTTCTCCAACTTCTTTTAAGGTGATGTATGTGTCATCATATTTTTTGAATACAATAACATCTTTCACTCTGTCATAGAATTTTTCATCACGCATACAACCATATTTAACAAAAGGATTTATATCATCCCAATATTTGAAATACGACTCTTTATCGGAGTTATAAAGAGATGTAAGCTTGTCTGCAACTTTTTTTGTTATATGACCGGAAACTTTGCTAACATATCCATCATTTTGCAGAAAACTTCTTGAAACATTCAACGGAAGATCCGGGCAATCAATAACACCTTTCAAAAGCATAAGATATTCAGGTGTAACTTCTTTTATGTTATCTGCTATAAACACCTGATTGTTATATAATTTTATCTGACCTTCTATAGACTGAAGTTCATGGCTGAGTTTGGGGAAATATAAGATACCTTTCAAATTGAAAGGATAGTCAACATTAAGGTGAATCCAGAAAAGTGGGTCATTAAAATCCATAAATACCTTATGATAAAATGCCTTATATTCTTCTTCAGTACATTCGGACGGTTTTTTGAGCCATAAAGGATTTGTGTCATTTATAATTTGAGGTTCTTTTTCTTTGTCACTTTCATCAGACAAATATATTTCAACAGGAAGAAATGCACAATATTTACTAAGTACACTTCTGACTGTAGATATTTCCAGAAAATCTTTAGAATCATCTGCAATATGAAGAGTTATTTCTGTACCGAATTCCTCTTTATCACTATCCCCTATTTCATATTCACTTCCGCCATCACTTATCCAATGTACTGCTGATGAGCCATCCATATACGATAATGTGTCAATTTCAACCGTTTCAGCCGCCATAAAAGCAGAGTAGAAACCAAGACCAAAATGACCTATAATTGTACTTTTATCGTCATTTTCACTTTCATATTTTTCTATGAATTCTGCTGCACCTGAAAAAGCAACCTGATTTATATACTTTTCAACTTCATCTTTTGTCATACCTATGCCGTTGTCAGAGATTTTCAATGTGCCTTCATCTTTATTAACCTTAACATTTATCTCATATTTATCTCTCGCATCCGCTTTGCCAAGTGACGAAAGTTTCTTGTGTTTCATTATGGCATCCTGCGCATTGGAAATAAGTTCTCTCAAAAATATGTCACTATCTGAATAAAGCCATTTCTTAATTATTGGCAACAAATTGTCTGTATGAACCGATATTTTTCCTTTTGTCATTATATTACGCTCCTTACATATGATTTTGTATATACTCTGTCACGCCGCAAAATATGGCATATGACAAATCCTCTTGATATTTTTTGCTTTTTAATTTTTGGAGTTCTTTTTTGTTTGACAGAAATCCGCATTCAATGAGAACACATGGTGTTTTACTGTTTCTCATTATAAAAATAGAGTTTTTAGAATCTTTTGCTTCACGTGTATTTGTTTTATCAACAAAATTCTTTAAGTAACTTTGCACAATCATTGCAAGTTCCTTGCTCTCTTCATTAGTGCCGTCATAAAAGACCTGGGCGCCCGAATATTTTGAATCATCAAAATTATTCATATGTATGCTTAAAAACACATCGCCATCGCCGCTGTTTAAAATATCACGTCTGTTTTTGAGATCTTCTCTCTTGATTTCTCTGATATTTTTACCGTCAGAGCCAGCAACGGCATTGTCATCTTCTCTGGTGTAAATAACATTTGCACCACTTTGAACAAAATACATCCCAAGCTTTTTGGAAATCTCAAGGTTAATATCTTTTTCAGCAGTTCCGTCTTTTGCCACAGCGCCACCATCAGGCTGTCCATGACCTGCATCAATAATGATTGTTTTCCCGGCAGTTGCAGGAGCAAAAACCGATGAATTCAAATTTTGCTTCGGAATCAAAAATGATGAAACCGAAAAAATCAAAGCAAGCGAAAAAACAATGTTATATAATGTTCTTTTTTTAAGAAAAAACATGTCACACCTCATATATAAATTTTAGATTAATACTATTCTATACGAGGTATCATAAACATTATGCCTTAATTTCATTTATCATCTTTTTTTGTTTTGTAAATTATTTTATGGAAATATTTATCTACAAAACTATGATTGTATGAACCGGACAAATATGCCAGAACACATGTGAGATACATAACAATACACACAATAAATCTTGGATAAAAATAATTCCAACCAAGGGAATCATCAACCGGTGTGAGAAACCCTACGAACGAAAATTGTATTATTGATTGAATGGTAACAAGAATATCTTTATTCAAAATACAAGTTACAATCAGATATACTGAATTGACAACAAAAAAAGGTAAAGCAATATTTGCTCCTTTTAATCTGTTTTGCTTATATTCCGGTTCGTTTTCACCACGATTTTTATTCATGATATTAATTAATTTTCTCTCTTTATTTCCGAGTTGCCAGAATGTGGAATGAATAGTCCACAAAAAAAGCCATGCCGTAAAAATACTAAATGCCACGTCGGGGAAAAAATCATTATAAATCCCCATGGATATTATTGAAAACAATATTTGCAATCCAAAACATTCGAAAACAATTTTAATATACTTAACATTCATTATACAATCACCTGAAATATCAAAATTGAGGGTCTGTAAAACACATGTATTTACAGACCCATTTGGTTTGTCAACTATATATCACTTTACATTTACATATTTTGCCATAAAACTTGTATATCTGTCACCTATTGTTATTGCTGTTACAAAATCAAGGTTGATTTTCACCTTATCTTTAAAAAGTTCTCCGGAACCGTCAAAGCATTGCATAACAGCGATATTTGAATTAACAGATTCTATCCAACCTACATAATAGTCGATTGCATCTTCAAAAGAGCACTCTACCGTTACAGGAATTTTTTTTGAAATCAAATATTCAACAAGGCAATTCCAGGATTTTAGTCTTTCGGCAAAGGGACATGATTCAGAAGGAATTTCTTTATTATATATCATATCCATAAATGCAAGGGAACTGTTTTTATCTTTGGTTACAATCTCTGTTATATCTTTGCATCTTATTACCCTGTATCCATCACTTGTAAAATCAACAAGATTTCTGATGGCAAGGAGCACTTGCGAATATCCAGAAACATTTCCGAGCATTGATACATCATCAATGTATCCACGGTATATTTCTACAAGTTCTATGTTTTCTTTTCCTTTTATGAACTTTGTTATTTCTTTGAAATTCATAGGTTCCACCTCAAATCAGGCATTGTGTCCCTTCGCAAGGGATTCACAGTAGATACATCTGTAAACCCCATTTTCTCTGTCAGTGAGTTTGAAAATATGATGTATTTCCTGCTCAATCGATGTTATGCATCTCGGATTTGAACATTTTATAATGTCCTTAATCGTATCAGGCAAATCAGGATATACTTTCTTTACCTTTATGCCGTTTTTTATAAAATTAACAGTAATGTTTTTATCAATATATCCCAGAGCATCAACGTCAATATCAAGTTCGGTATCAATTTTAATAATATCTTTTTTTCCCATTCTCTTGCTGGAAGCATTTTTTATGATAGCTATCTGACAATCCAGGTCATCAAGATTGAGATAATGATATATATCCATTGATTTTCCGGCTTTGATATGGTCGATAACAAGTCCGTTTTTAATCGAATCAATATTCACTTATTCCACCTCCAGAAGTTTGAGTATAAGCGCCATTCTGATGTACTTTCCATACATTGCCTGCTTAAAATAGCACGCTCTCGGATCTTCATCAACTGCGGTTGTAATTTCGTTAACTCTTGGAAGCGGATGAAGAACAATCATATCACTTTTTGCTTTTTTCATCTTTTCTGTGTTTAAAATACAGCTGTCTTTAAGACGTTCATAATCAGCTTCGTTGAAAAATCTTTCTTTCTGAACTCTTGTCATGTAGAGAATATCAAGTTCGCTTATTGCATCTTCAATACTTGTACATTCCGTATACTCAATATTATTTTTATCAAGAACATCGTGTTTTATATAATCAGGAAGCTTAAGTTCTTCAGGAGATATGAGTATAAATTTTATGTTTTCATATCTAACCATAGCATTGATAAGAGAATGTACAGTTCTGCCGAATTTCAAATCACCGCAAAGACCGATGGTAAGATTATCAAATCTGCCTTTTTCTTTCTTTATTGTGAGAAGATCGGTTAATGTCTGGGTTGGATGGTTATGTCCACCGTCCCCTGCATTTATAATCGGTACATTTGATTTTAAGGATGCTGCCATTGGTGCACCTTCCTTAAAGTGGCGCATAGCTATTATATCTGCATAACAGCTCACAACCGTCACAGTATCCGAAATACTTTCTCCTTTTGCAGCAGAGCTTGATGCAGCTTCCGAAAAACCGAGAACACTTCCTCCAAGTTCAAGCATTGCCGCTTCAAAACTAAGTCTTGTTCTTGTGGAAGGTTCAAAAAACAATGTTGCAATTTTTTTATACTTACATTTATCCTGATATTTTTCAGGGTTATCTATTATATCAGATGCTGTATCTATAAGCTTGTCTATTTCTGTAACAGAAAGATCTGATACGTCAAGTAAATGTCTCATAGTCATTAGTCTCCGTTATAATTATTAACCAATCCAACTTTCGTCAGAAGGATTATTTCTGAATTTTACAAGTCTTTCAACATCAGACTCTTTGATATATCCTGTGTCAGCTGCAACCTGTGCAATAGTATCAAAATCACAAAGACTTTTGTTTACAACATTTGCGTCTTTAAGTCTGTCAAGTCCTTTTTGCATACCATATGTGAATATACTTGCAATGCCTATAACTTCAGCACCTGCTTCTCTTAATACATTTACAACCTCAATAACACTTCCACCTGTAGAAATGAGGTCTTCTATTACTACAACTTTCTGACCCTTTTCCAGTTTGCCTTCAATCTGATTCTGTCTTCCATGGTCTTTTGAACCACTTCTTACATATCCCATGGGCAAATCAAGTAAGTGTGCTGTGATAGCGGCATGCGCTATACCTGCAGTTGAAGTTCCCATAAGAACTTCAGCTTCAGGATAATATTCCTTGACTACATCTGCAAGACCTTGTTCAACATCACATCTAACCTTTACATCACTAAGTGTAAGACGATTATCACAGTATATAGGACTTTTAATTCCACTTGCCCATGTGAATGGTTCATCAGGTCTGAAGAAAACTGCACCTATTGAAAGTAAATCTTTTGCTATTGTAATTTTGTCCATTGATATATCCTCCAAAATATTTAATTAACCAACAAATTCAGCAACGCATCTCTTGTATGCTGCAACGGGATCTTCTGCTGCTGTTATCGGTCTTCCGACAACAATATAGTCAGAACCGATTTCTTTTGCTTTTTCGGGTGTTGTGATTCTAACCTGATCGCCAACATCACCATCTGCAAATCTGATTCCCGGTGTTACGGTCAAAAATTCTTTTCCGCATTTTTCTTTTACAAGTTTTGCCTCAAGGGGTGAACATACAACACCATCAAGACCGCTTTCAGCGGAATTTTTTGCATAGTGCATAACAACATCTTCAAGTTTTCTGTCTATGAGAAGGTCGTTTTGCATTCTTTCTTCGCTTGTTGATGTAAGCTGTGTTACCGCAATAAGAAGTGGTCTCTTTTCTGCTCCCTGATTAAGCCCTTCTATAGCCGCTTCCATCATGGCTTTTGTTCCGAATGCATGAACATTGCACATGTCAACGCCAAGTCCTGCAAGAACAGCCATGGACTTTCTTACTGTGTTTGGAATGTCACAAAGTTTTAAATCCAGAAAAATTTTATGTCCTCTTTTTTTGATTTCACTTACGATTTCCGGACCTGCAGAATAAAAAAGTTCCATTCCGATTTTAACAAAGGGTTTTACATCGGTGAATAAATCGAGAAAATTCAAAACCTTTTCTTTGCTGTCAAAATCACAAGCTATAATAACATCCTTACCCATTAGTGAGCACCTCCAATAATATTTTCGAGTGAATCTATTCCATATTTTTTCATCGCCTCGGGCAATGCTTCAATTATGTTTTTGCAAGCATAAGGCTCAATAAGATTAGCTGCGCCAACCTGAACACCGGTTGCACCTGCAAGCATCATTTCTATAACATCTTCTGCAGTAGATACTCCTCCCATACCGATTATGGGAACAGAAACTGCGTCATATACCTGGTATACCATTCTGAGTGCTACAGGGAAAATCGCATTACCTGAAAAACCACCCATCTTATTTGCAACAACAGGTTTCTTTGTTTTCAAATCAATTCTCATTCCCAAAAGGGTGTTTATGAGCGAAAGTCCATCGGCACCTGCATCTTCACACGCCTTTGCAATTTCAACAATATCGGTTACATTAGGACTCAATTTTATATATACAGGTTTTGTTGTGACTTTTTTCACTTCTTTTGTTACAAGAGCCGCATCTTTAGGACTTGTACCAAAACTCATGCCTCCACCATGGACATTAGGACAACTTATGTTGACTTCAATTATACCAACTTGCTCTTCTTTGTCCAGCCGTTCACAGTTATATACATATTCATCAACCGAAAAACCACCAACATTTGCAATTACCTTTTTGTTAAAAACTTCTTTAAGTTTGGGAAGTTCATCGGATATTACAGCATCAATACCGGGATTTTGCAGTCCGACAGAATTAATCATTCCGGAATCACATTCTGCAATTCTCGGAGTCGGATTTCCAAATCTTGCTTCTTTTGTTGTGCCTTTAAAAGAAAATGAGCCAAGAATGTTTATATCGTAAAGCTGTGCAAACTCATATCCATATCCAAAAGTGCCGGATGCGGGAATTATGGGATTATCAAGAGTCAATCCCGAAAGAGAAACTTTTGTATTTACCATATTATTTCCTCCTTTACAAGTACAGGACCGTCAATGCATATACGTTTATTGCCATATTTTGTTTTACAACTGCATCCCATACAAGCACCAAATCCGCAACCCATTCTTTCTTCGAAAGAAAATTGTCCGGAGGTTTT
>JAZONV010000060.1:0-56969 GCA_045654685.1 Clostridia bacterium
ACATTTAGGGGAAAAGATTGTAGGTATATTTCAGCTTGAATTTGTCAAGGGTGCATACCTATCGCAAAAGCCAAGTAAGTAATGTGAGGTGTGGAGATGGCAGAAAGAAGAATGTTTGCAAAAACAATAATTGATAGTGATGCTTTTTTAGATATGCCACATTCGAGTCAGCTTTTATACTTCCATTTATCCATGAGGGCAGATGATGATGGTTTTATAAACAATCCCAAGAAGATTCAGAGGATGGTCGGTTGTGGTGATGATGATTTAAAAATCTTAATCGCTAAGAATTTCATAATACCATTTGAAAGTGGTGTTGTGGTGATTAAGCATTGGAAGATACACAATTATATCAGAAATGACCGATATAAAGAAACTGTTTACCAAGAGGAAAAATTACAGTTGGAAACCAAGGAAAACAATGCATATACAATGCGAGAAACACTTGGTATACCAAATGGATACCAAATGGATACACAGGTTAGGTTAGGTAAGGATAGTATAGATAAGGATAATATAAATATAAAGTCGGACAAGCCGACTAAAACATATGCAGTTATTATTGATTATCTAAATGAAAAAGTTGGTTCTCAATTTCGTGCTAACAACAAATCTACTCAGCAACGAATCAATGCAAGACTTAAAGAGGGTTATACAGTAGATGATTTTAAAACTGTAATTGATAAGATGCATGCAAAGTGGAAAGGCACAGAGTATGAGGAATATTTAAGACCTCAGACATTATTCAGTACTAAGTTTGAAAGTTATCTGAACATGAAAGGAGTGATTACCGATGAACAAATTAAGCGAAATGTTGCAGAGAATAAATTCTTCGATTTCGTTCCCGATGGACTCAGTTTCTAACTTTAATCCTGAACAACATAGTGTTGATAAGTTTAATAAGGCTGAAGACCCACCGAACAAGTATTACAACTGTCCTAAGTGCAAAAACAAGGAGCTTGTTGCATTTCTTAACTCAGAGGGAAAGTTCACTACAGAACCATGCAGTTGTAAGGTTATAAGACAAAACATTAAGAGGATTGAAAAAAGTGGTCTTAGAAAGCTTTTAACCACCAATACGTTAAATTCCTTTGTCGCAACAGAAAAATGGCAAGAGGGTATCAAAATGAAAGCCACAGAGTATATCAGACAAGATGATAGTGGTTGGTTTTACATCGGTGGTCAAAAAGGCTCAGGCAAATCACATTTATGTACTGCAATTGTAGGTGAGTTTATCAATCAGGGCAAGGATGCACTATATATGCTTTGGAGAGATAAGGTTGTAGAACTTAAAGCTAATGTAAACTACTTTGATGAGTATGACAAGCTCATGCAAGAATACAAGAATGTTAAAGTGCTTTACATTGATGATTTCTACAAGACAGATAGCGAAAACAAGCCTACACAAGCAGACAAGAACATTGCCTTTGAGCTTATCAATTACCGATACAATAATCCTGATACCATTACAATTATATCAAGTGAGCTACAGATGAAAGACCTTTTAGCCATTGATGAAGCGGTTGGTAGTAGGATATATGAAAGGTCGAAAGGTTATCAGATTAACATTTCGCCTGACATAAAAAAGAATTACAGATTGAGATAGGAGTGGTGAATGTGGAAGTTAATTGTGGTATATGTGGTGCTAAAACAATCGTACCTTTATTGCCTTTAGCTCTTGGTAATAAGGTAATATGTGATGAGTGTAGGAAGAAATATAGTAAATCAAATGTTGCAATGGCAGTTTTTGAGGATATGACAAACCAATCAGCCAAAGCAGATTCAGGCAAACCTAACCTTTCACTTGTGCCGAAACAAATTATTTATGAGATTGAAAAAGTCAGAGCTTTTGGATCTAAAAAATATAAAGACCCGGACAATTGGAAAAAGGTTGAGCTTGAAAGATATCATCAGGCTTTATTAAGACATACACTTGCCATGTGGAATGATGTTCAAGCAAAGGATAAGGAAAGTGGTCTGCTCCATCTTTCTCATATGGCTACAAACATTGCTTTTATTCTTGAATTGATGAATGATAAGGAGAATGTGAAGTGATACACGAATTAAAGATATTACCACAGTATTTTAAAGATGTTATTTCAGGCGAAAAGACTTTTGAAATAAGAAAGAATGATAGACCATTTCGCAAGGGTGATATGTTAGCACTTAACGAACACGATGGAAATGCTTATTCAGGAAAAAGTTGTCTTGTTTATATTGATTATATTATGGACAATCCTGAATATGTCAAAAAAGATATGGTTGTTATGGCAATAAAGCCTTGTGCTATTTGCAAGCTTACTGAACCATTTAATCCGAGTAATTTATACAGAGATTATTCTGTGCCATTGGCAACAGAGAATGATAAGGAGATAACAGATGTTTAAAAAACGCAGAGGGATTAAAGTTCCATACGAAAAACAAGGACTAATATACTTTGAATGTATTAACTATGAGGATATGCCTGAGGATATTCAAAATAAAATATCTGACCTCTGCAATGAGGTCGGTAAGGAATATGCTGAAGTGCTTTTTAAAGTGGTTACAGACAGTAAAAGGAGCATCAGAAGTATATCTATGGAATATCACATAAGTGAGTCACAGTTATATCTATACAGAAAGAGATTTTACGAAGCTTGGTAGGCAAAAGAAAAAGACATCCGTTATTGTTGGATGTCTTTTCTTATTAGCTCTTTTATATATCCTTGTTTGTTAGGTTGCTCTTGTAGTTTATCCCAAAGCTCGGTATCAGAAGCATAAAACTCAACCAAAATCTTCTTAACCTTTTCAGCTTTGTACTTTGCTTTTGCTCTCTTTTGAGCTTCTGTTAGTGCCATGTTCTTATAGCTCCTTTTTAATCAGGTATAGTGTTACTGTATCATATTCAGGTGCATCTTCGCAAGGTGTTATTTTCCAATGGTCATAAACGTAATATTCATCTTTTATCACAAGACACCAAATGAAATCTTTATGAACACAAGGTATATTGTTAGCTTTAGCATGCTGCATCATTAACGATGCCGCAGTAAAGTTTTCGTTTTGCTTGACATTGATTTTTATTTCCATTCTTGTTAGTGCTCCTTTTCATTGCATTTTACAACAAAATTTTCAATTTGTAAATACCCCTTGGGATATTTTGTTAGGCTACCATTTTCTTTAATGCCTTATTTACATAAGGTGACCAAATGTTTGTTATGTATGTTTCAACTTCTGCATCAGGCTTTGAGTTACCTTTTGCATAACATTGTAATACTTTTTTGTCTTTGATGGAATACTCAACAGTAACATATGGCTCTGTTGGGTTTTCTTTTGTTCTGACAAAGAAAATCAATGATTTCTCGTTTGCAAATTTCTTATCATATCCCATATGACCTACACAATGTTTAAGTATTGCACCCTCGTTTACAAGTTCAGCCGGACTTTGAGCAAGTATAACCATATATGCTCCATCTTCTTTGCTTAAACCTGAATACTTTTCTGCTACCTTTGAGAATTTTTCAAAAAGCTCTTTCTTTTCTTCGGCTTCTTTTATTGCCTTTGCTTTTCTTTCTTCTTCATCCCTGAAAGCTTTTACAGTTTTGTATTCTTCCACTCTTACATCGTGCCAATGCATAAAATCATGAGGTATTCTATTTTTATTTTCGCTCATATCTAAACCAAGGTAATTACAAGCAGTTAGGTAATCAAGGTATAGTCTATGGCTGATTTCTTTTTGCTCGATGTAGTCTATGTATTTTTTGATATCTTTGCCGAATAACTCCCTGATAGGTTTAAGGTATTTATCTGCATTTATTTTCTTTACCTTTTCCTCATATGCCTGAACCACATTCAAAGGCTTATTTTCCTTGTATGCTTTCATGATAGTTGATACATAGTAGAAATTACCTTTAAGCTCAGAACCATTGTTAAAAAGCCATTTTTGAAACTTTTTATCTGTGCCAATCTTCTTCAGGATTTGTTTGTTCTTCACATAATACGAAAGACCGAATTTAACAAGGTATTCAGCCTGAGGATATTCCTCATAAAGTCTTAAATATTGAAGAATATCTGTGTAAGGGTAAATATCATAAGCACTATATTTATATTCATCGTATTTGGCTAAAAATTCAAGGTTTAAGCAGGGAGCAAACATATCAAAGTATTTATCTTCTACTTCCCACCAAGTGTTATCTTCGTACAATTTTGGCTCTTTGGTATAACCATCGTAATACCATCCTGTCTGATAGCCACCCATATAGGTAAATTCCATATCTTTTACAAAGCATTTATCAGAACGGAGTCCGTGAATAGCACATTGCTTGTAGTACAGTTTATCCTGATGGTGTTTAACTGCGACAGTAACCTTTGTAAGCTCCTTATCGTTAGTTGTCAGATATGAATAATATCTTGTATGACCATCAGGTTTTGTTTCTCTCTTTTTGATTTCGGCTATGATAGTATTTGGTATTGCTTTTATCTTCTCTATCTTCATCTGTAACACCTCTTAAAAGAATGATATTTGCCCTTTAGACACGATTTTTTCAATTTTATGATTTGCTATATTGGTTTTTGGTTCTGCTTTCTTTTCAGCCTTTTTCTTTGGCATTTCCACCACTTTGGAATACTTTGAGCCATCAAGATTAAACAGATTTTCTTCTATGCTATCTTCCTCAAAATAATGTACTGCCCATCCGAATACTACATCATCCTGAATACAGGCACATCTTGAACCTTTTTCAGCCATTTTCTGTGCTTCTGATGTGGCATAATTCATAAATCCGTCAAGAGTCTTTTTGTTAACAAGAGTTTGTCCGTCTTTTTGTATTACTGCACCATTATTGATTTTATCTGCAAGTACATCACTTGCATTTTGCTCAAGAAATGCTTTTATCATTTCCTGAGGTTGAGTTTTTGCTTGTAAGTTTAATTGTTTCATATTATCACCTTTCTGTTTGTTAGTTCAGTTTGGCTATTGGAGTTTGTGACCATCTGCCTGACTGCATTACCATCCCCAACAAAGGGGATGTCACTCTGCTTTTATTATGCTTAATAGCTGATTGAAATTTAGTTTGTAGTCTTTTCCATCTTCATCGGTGAAGTATACATAATCAAAACCGAAATCCACACTATCAATTCCACTAATGGAAACAACTCCTAATTCATCTCTAAATGTTACTGTCATATTCTGCTCCTTTCATATAACATATGGAGCAATGTCACTTGCTCCTGCTAAGCCTGTTACTAACATAAAAATTGTGAATACTACTATTGCATAAAGGTCTTGTTTTTTCATTTTTTCGTCTTTCCTTTCGGTTTGTTTTGTATCACCATTGGGTGACATCATCATATTACCATAGGGGGATATCATTTGTCAATACCTTTTTTAAAATTTTTTTAAAATTTTTTTGAAAGTCCGTGATAACGAGAGGGTGAATGAGTTTACAATACAGATACAATGAAATAAGTGTAAAGATTTTTAAGGCTGATTTTTAGAGCTTTTATTATAATTATAAAATTATATTATATATAAATAATAAATAAAAAAATAATATTATATATATAATATATATTATATAGACATTGCCCTTTCGTTTAATGGTAGGACAACAGATTTTGATTCTGTGAATGGTGGTTCAATTCCATCAGGGGCAGTTTATTTTCGTTTTTTAAGAGATTTTTTTGACAAGGTGGTGTGTTTATATATGAGAGGTAAAAAAACCGCTCCTGATGTTGTTTATCAGGTTATGGCATTATGGTTCACAAATTATAATATGAGAGAAACTGCAAGAACTTTAGGTTTGCCGTTGACAACTGTAAAAGATATTGTCGATAAGAATAAAAATGCAGAAAAATTTGAAGAACTTCGTACACAAACAGAGAAAGCCTTTGCTCAAAAGACCACCGAAATAATTGAAAAAGGTTTGATTTTGCTTAATAAAAGGCTTAACAGAGCTATTGAACACGAGGAAGACCTTGATGAACTCATAGATGATATATGGGATATGGATGAAGATGAGATGTCCTACAAAGACAAAGACAAGCTCGTTACCAAGATAAAGACACTCCAATTACAGAATATCAAAGATATAACTACTGCAATCGGTACTTTATATGATAAGAGAGCACTTTCCAAAGGCGAAATGACACAAAATGTTGGTTTTGCGACAAACATTTCTCTTGATAAGCTTGCAGAAATATCAGGATTTGCTAAAAAGGATGCTGATGAGTAATGACCAATGAAGAAAAACAGTTCGCCATTGCCCTGATGCAAGAGAATTATGCTACATATTGCTATTTCGTACATAAAGGCAAATGGATAGATACAAAATTTCATAAATTCCTTGCAAATAAAATACAGAGTTTTGTAGAAACACCAACAGGCAATCCATACGATATATTGGTTTTATCTTGTCCACCTCAGCATGGTAAGAGCTTAACTGTTACTGAAACCTTTCCAAGTTGGTATATAGGTAAATATCCTGACAGACGATGTATTATAGCTTGTTATAACGATGATTTTGCAGGTAAATTCGGCAGAAGAAACAAGCAGAAGATAGATGAGTGTGGTCGGTTTATCTTCGATATAAAGCTCAAAAAAAGCTCTGACAGAGATATGGAAATAGCTGACCATAGTGGTTCTATCATTACAAGAGGTATGATGTCAGGTATCACAGGTAATAGTGGTGACCTTATTATCATTGATGACCCCATAAAGAACAGACAAGAAGCTGACTCTGAAACCTACAGAGAACGTCTATGGGAAGAATGGCAGAACTCAATCAAGACAAGAACTCAGGCAGGAACAAAAATAATCATCATTCAGACTCGATGGCATGAAGATGATTTATCAGGTAGAGTTATTCGTGAGGAAAACAATGTTGAGGTTATCAATATTCCTGTAGAAGCAGAAGAAAATGATATTCTCGGCAGACCAATAGGTGATGCTCTTTGTCCTGAGATTGGCAAAGATAATACATGGCTACATATATTCAAGCAAAGTTATCTATCAGACCCCAATGGTGGTGGTACAAGAGCTTGGAATGCTCTGTACTTAGGCAGACCAACATCTGCAGAGGGTAACATCTTCAAACGAGAATGGTGGCAGTATTACGATAAGCTACCTGAACACATTCAACTTATCGGCATATCGGTGGATGCTACATTCAAAGATAGTGATACATCAGATTTTGTTGCAATTGAGGTATGGGGCAAGCTTAACGGAGATTACTATCTTATAGACCTTATAAAACGAAGAATGGACTTCCCCGAAACATTAAGAGCTATTAAGCACATGGCAAATAAATACCCTGAAAAGCACTCTATTTTGGTAGAAGATAAAGCAAATGGTTCAGCTATTATATCAATGTTAAAGCATGAATTAGGTGGAATAATAGCCATTACACCGAAAGAGAGCAAAGTGGGTAGAGCTAATGCTATTACAGGCATTGTAGAGGGTGGAAATGTATATTTACCTCGATATGCAGACTTTACAAGTGAATTTGTGGAGGAGTTTGCTTCATTCCCTAATGGGGCACATGATGATATGGTAGATGCTTGTACTCAATTTATCAATCATTTTAAGTTCAGGCAAGCTGATTTTGTAGAGGATACAAGGTCGGACTTTGAGAAAGAGCTTGAAAAGTTCAGAAATAAAAGATTAAATGGTGGCAGAAGCCATGCGAGAAGGAGTTATTACTAATATGTTCGTTAAAAAGTTCAAAAAAAAATGTGGTGTAAGAGGTTGTAAGAATGTAACTGATGTATTTATCATTTCAAGACGGAGAGAGATGGGTAATACTGTTGCTATGTGCCGTGAATGTATGATAGATGCATTAAAGGCTACAGACAACTATCAAGAGGTTGTCAAGGCAAAATCAGTACCGAGAGCTTTATTTCCACACCCTGAAAAAATGGTAACTATATCTTCTGTTGCTGATATCGAGCCTGAACCTAAAGAGGTTATCGAAGATGCAGTAGAGGATTTTCCCATATCGGTAGCAGAAGATACTGTTACAGAGCCGAAAGTGGCAGAAACACCCAAACCTATTACCAAACCGAAAACAAAGGCAAATGGCAAGAAAAAGACCAATAAAAAGAAGTGATAAAGCATGATAGAAATCATTTTAGGAATAGTTATAATAATGCAGTCCATTTTCCATTATGTTGAGAGAAGGGATATGTGTAATCGCTTAATGTCAAAGAATTACACCGAATACAGACAAAGCGACAGCTCTCCTCCTTCACATATCTCTTCTGCTCACGATAGAGTGCTTAAAAGATGGCGAAATAAGGGTGGTGACAGTTAATGGATTTAAGATTTAGTCCTCCGTTAGATGGTGTTGTGGCAAGTGTTGGTAGTCTTTTCGGTTTGAACAAGGGCAAGAAAAACACAGACGATGACGAGAATACCAATGCCATAGACGTTGACGATGATGGAAAAACACTATTTAAAGAGGACATCATACAAAAAGTTCTTGAAGATTTAGAAAAAAGAAAGACAGAAAGAAGTGTTTTAGAACAACAATGGACACTTAATGCTAACTTCCTTGTGGGTAATCAGTATTGTGAGATAAACCCTTACAGGGGCAATATTGAACAGTTAGAGCCTGTATATGATTGGTTAGAGAGGGAAACATACAATCAGATAGCACCCTTATATGAAACAAGAATAGCCAATCTGAAGAAAATCAACTACATGATGAAAGTAAACCCTGCCACAGATGAGTTGGCAGATTATGACAAGGCTACAACATCTACAAGTATTCTTCAGCACGTTCAGAAAACCACAGACTTTGAAAGCAAAAAGAATACCATGATTGGATGGAATGAGCTATGTGGCAACTGCTTTTGGCTTAGTTGGTGGGACAAGGACAAGGGCGAAAAGGTCGCAGTAGAAAAGCTCACAGAAGTTAGTGAGGATGGAGTAGAGCAAAACAAAGAAACTGCATATTTCCAAGGCGATTTGGAATATGGATTGATAACTCCATATGAGTTATACCCTGAAAGTATATTCAAGCAGACAGTTGAAGCACAGAGGTCTATTATAATTGAGCAAGTCAAGACAGTTGATGATATATATGATTTATATGGCATCAAAATCGAGGGTAACGAGATAGAAACCTTTGAATTGACTCCTGTAGCATCAGGTGGTGGTTTTGGATATGAGAACACTACAGTAACCATAGGACACAGAACCATAGACAATGCCGAAAAGGTAATAACATACTTTGAAAAACCATCAAGGCATAAACCCAATGGTCAAATGATAATCATTGTAGGTGATAAACACCTTGTATATTATGGTGATTTACCATATAGTCGCATTCCTATAGTTCAATCGGTATGTATTGAAGTTGCAGGTCAGTTCTTCGGAAAATCTGCAATTGAAAGAATGATACCAATCCAAAGAGCTTATAACGGATGTGTAAACAGAATACATGAGTATATCAAAAGAGTTGCAATCGGGGCATATATAACCGAAGAAGGTTCTATTGATATTGAAGAATACGAGCAAAACGGACAAGCTCCGGGTGCAATGCTTGTATATAAACAAGGTTCTCAACCCCCTGTACCGATACCAAATGGTAATCTGCCACAGGAAATCATGACAGAAAGATACAATCTGAAGCAAGATATGGAATATGCCGCAGGGGTATCTCAGCTTATGGTATATGGTCAAGCTCCAAGTGGTGTAACAAGTGGTAAAGCACTTGATAACCTCATGGAAATAGATAACACAAGACTTTCACTTACAGGTGACCATCTTCGTAATTCAGTAAGAAATCTTGCTATAATGTGGCTTGAAATCTACAAAAAGTATGCTAAAACCCCAAGAATAGTAAATTATGTTGGAACAAACAACATAGGAAAAGCTATTTCATGGACAAGAGATGATATCAACAGTTACGATGTTGAATACACCACCGAAAATGAGCTTTTATATAGTGAAGATATGCAAAAGCAAACCTTTTTTGATTTGTTCAACATGGGAATGTATACCGATAAGGATGGCACAATACCCACAAGGGTAAAAATAAGGGCAAAACAGCTATCAAAAGCAGGTAATTTTTCAGACCTTGTTGGAATAGACGAACTGCAAATACAGTATGCACAGAGAGAAAATACCTTCTTTGAGAATGGTGTTTTACCTGAGATATCAGATTTTGATGAACATGAGATACATATTGAAGAGCATTTAAGGTATATACTGCAAATGGATTTTCAGATCCTAAAAATGAGAAAGCCTGAGTATGCACAAGCTCTTGAAAACCATTTAAGACAACACAAGGATATAGTGGCACAACAAGAGCAACAAGCTATGATGGCAATGCAAATGGGAGCAATGGGTGGTGGAATGAATGGTTAAAGATGGATGGTACTACTGTAAATGCGGTAAAAAGCTATTTAAAGTGCTTACAAACACCAAACTTTCAAACTTTGTATGCTATTGCAGTAAATGTAAAACAGAAAAAATAATAAATATTTAGAGCCAGAACCAAAGAGTCAGAGCCGTTATCCAAACAAATGGGTAAACGGCTCTTTTTTATTTGGAATTTTTAAAGGAGAGGATAAAATGGCAAATTTTGATGATGCAATAAGGGCAACTGAAGAAATGTTTGCACAAGAACAAGCAATGCCTGAAGAAATGCCACCTGTTGCAGAAGAACCAATACCAACTGCTGAACCTGAGCAGACCGAGGAAGTACCAACTGAAGCACAGCCTACAGAAGAAGTGCCAACAGAGAGTGCACCTCAGACACAAGAAGAAGCGGTGCTTAACGATGCAGTACAGACTGCTGAAATTGCCGCTCAGACTGCACAACAGAAAGATGTGCAACTGCAACAAGTGATGCAAGAGTTAGAAGCTCTAAAGAGCCAAAATCAGCAAATGCAAGGCACAATTGCTGAACTATCTAAGAAAAATGAGGAAGCACTTATAGAAGAAGCTTTGATGCCACCTCAGTTTGACTTTAGTGGATTAGCTTTTGCCGATGAAGCAACTCAGCAAGCCGAAACTGCCAAATTCATAGAGCAGATGTCTGACTATAGTCGCAAACAGATTATGAAAGAGTTAGCACCTACACTTGAATTTGCTAAAAAAGGTATGCAAGAAGCGGAAAAGGCTGATGTTCTTAATGCTTTAGAGCAGATACCGGAGCTTGCAAACATAAGGGAAATGCTCCCACAACTTGACAGAATCATATCTAACAACAAATGGCTTTCATCAGGCGATATGCCAATGGATGAAAAGTACATAAATGCTTATGCAATGGCAATGGGTGTAAATGCTATTAACACACCGCCACCTGAACCCGAGCCACCAAAAGAGCTTACAAGTGAGGAATTGATGGAACTTTATGACAAGAACCCAACATTCCAAGAGCTTATAGAGAAGAAACGAATTGAATCGTTAAAAGAAAGTCAGCAAGTGCCACCGTTTTCTGCAAGTAGCGGTGCGGTAAATGCGGCACTCAACATAAAAGAAAAGCCAAAAACATTAGAGGAAGCATCAGAAGCAACAAGACAAATGTTCGGATTGATGTAACCCCAAAACAAAAAATTATTTAGGAGATGATATTTTATGGCTGAATTAATAATTCCGGGAGCACAGACTCTCAAAACAATTGAAAAAGCTCTTAAAGACAATTATCTTCCCGCATGGAGAAATGGTCTTACTACAGAGCCTTCACCTTTGCTCGGTAAAATCAAAAAAGTACCGCTCAAATCTAACAAAATCGTAGCTACTGCACCTCAGGGTCTTTCAGGTGGCTTTGGCTTTGGTGCTGAAGGTCATGCAACACCCGATGCAGGTAATGTTATGTTTGAAAGATTTGAAACATACGCAAAGGATATGTATGTAAACATTGCTATATCTGCAAAAGCCGTAAGACTTACAGGTAATGGTGGTTCAATGGCTAATGCTCTTGACACCGAAGTAAAAGCAGCATATGAAACTGCTAAATGGAATGTAGGTCGTTCACTTTTCGGTAATGGTACAGGTGTTCTTACTACATCAGAAGCAGTAAGCAACAGCACCACAATCTCTGTTGCAGATGTTAAGTACATGAAAGAGGGTCTTATCATCGATATTTATGAAACAGGTGCAAACGAACCTACTGTAGCAGGTGTAAGAATCAAATCTGTTGACAGAGCAAACAACACCATTACACTTTATGGTTCAGGTATTTCTGCCGGTGCAGGTTTCATTACTGTACAGAACTCATATAACAGAGAAATCACAGGTCTTGGTGCTATCTTTGATGATGAGATTACAACACTTTATGGTGTAAGTAAGGCTGAAAACAAAATTATTGTTCCTACTACCATCAATGCAAATACTGATATTGATGACAGCGTAATTTGGGATGCAGTTGAAGGTGCTGAAACCTACAAAAACTCCAAGATTGATACAATCTTAATGGGTAAATCTGCATACAAACACTACATTGAATACCTCAGAACAAACAATGTAAGAGTTGAAGCAATGACAAAAGACATTGTTGGTGGTTTCAAATCTCTTGCATATGCATTTGGTAACAGAGAAATCGATGTTGTTTACGATCAGTTTGTTCCTGATGCCGAAGCTTGGTGTCTTGATAGTAAAGCACTTGAACTCCATACACAGGAATGGGATTTTGCTGACCTTCAGGGCGGTGGTATCTTCAACCTTATGGAAAAATCCTCGATTTATCGTGCATTACTTGCTAACTACGGTGACTTAATTTGCACAAATCCCGGTGGTTGCGTAAGAATCACAAACTGTGCATAACACCATTTAATACCTCTTATTGAGAGGTAATGTCGGTTTTCTGCCCCTGTATCTTTTAATCCTTTCTTTACGGGGGCAGAACATTGGCACTTGCTGAACCAAATACTTATACATGGTGGTGATAATATGACAATACGAAAAATATTTGAGAAAGTTAATTTGGTAATCCCTATAGAACAGCGAAAATTCTTTAATTACTTGGAAGATACAGTAAACGAATTGGAATCGTTGTATAGGGATTTTGTGTTTATTGAGGACAAAGAATATACGCCACCTGAGAGCCTAAACGATGAATTTTTTGTGTTACCGCTATATCACAACTCTATCGTTGACAATATTATTTTCTTGGCTACACAAGGTGAGCTATATAAGACAGAATTTATAAGAAAATCTCGTGATGCACACTTAAAATATTGGAACGATAATGCAAAGGGCAGGCGAATAAGAAGGATGAGGTGGTAAAGATGTTTGATAGTGGAATATCAGTTAAAAACCTTATTAAAGAATTAAAAGAAACTGAAGTGGACATAGCACTCGATATACCAACTGCAACGTATGTATCGTGGCTCAACTCACTTCAGCAGTTACTATATAGCGAGATTATCAAAGAGAAGCGAAGATTTGAGCTTTCTGAGTGGGAAAACGGCAAGATAAGTATTTCTTCCATTCAAATAGGAAACGATGAAATCAGACCACGTTTTGAGGATATTTACGCTATATATGTTAAGAGAGATGGCTATGAAAGACAGCTAATCAAGACAAATTTTGCAAGTGGAACTATTTTCCCTGATAGTTTTTATAAAGATGGTAACGACATAGGCATTAATGTGGGTGATGGTACAAACAGCATTACCATAATTTACAATGTCAGACCTAAACTTGTAGAGGTGGATGAAAACGATGAACTAATTGATGAAAATGTAACAGTTATGCTTCCGATAGAGTTTATCGACCTTGCCAAGTCAAAATTACGTGGTGAAGCTTATAAATTAGCCAATGAGGATGGCATAGCTGCAAAGTGGCTGAATGATTACAACGTTCATGTAGAAACATTCAAGAATTGGCTTGCAGGAAAAGCAACTAATTTTGGGATATAAGGGGTGTGTTTTATGGCAAAAAAGAAGAATGAAAACACACTAAAGTATTTACAAGTGCCCCTGCCGAGTGGTGGCAGGTATTCCAAGATGACAAAGGTTAATTTTGGTGGATTGAATAAGAGAGATACACTTGATTCAGGCGAATTATCGATGGAAAAAAACATTTCCACAAATGAATATCCTTATCTTACACCGTCTATGAAGCCGAGAGATATTCTGAATAATTATTATAACGATGATGAGAGCAAAGGACAACGCAGAGTACCAATAGATATGTTTGGGTTTGAAGATTATCTTCTTGTGTTTTACCGACAGGGGAATGCTCTTTGGGTGGACCGCATATCAGGAAATAAGGAGAATGCACCCACTATTTTTACAGGCAGAGTAAAACAATTTGAATCTGATGAAGAAGCTTTGCTTTATGATGAGGAAAAAACACAAAGAAGCATAGTGCAGTTTAATGTATATCATCAATCTATAGATATTGTTAATGGTGTTTACAAGAAGCACATATTGATTTTCCCTGATAAAGTATCGATGATTGCTGATTTTGAGGATGCAATAACAGACCCAACCACTTGGACTCAGGATGAGTTGAAAAAGAAATCGCAATTAGTGATGTATTACTATTTTGATGAAGAAGATAGAGAAGTTTACAAATATTTCACAATAGAAACAGCTGACGATGGTACTCTTTTTGCGAACCGATGTGGTGGAGTTAGATCTAAGTGGAATAATTCCGAAAAAGATGAAGGTTATTTTGATTTATCAGGAATGTCGGTAGAGTTGAAAGAGTTTGAAAATTCCGTCTCCGAAAAAGATGAGGAAGGAAAAGACATTGGGTTTTATCCTCCACCTAATACCGCAAGTCATAAATACTATTATGTGAATACACACAAATTTACAAAACCTGATGGTTCACAGTATATGGACACAAACATTTACAAATGGGTAGATGATGAGGTTGACAGCAATAATTCAGGTTGGAAAATAAGTATTCCGCCCACAATGCCTGATATTAAATATGCAACTGTTCATGTATCAAGACTTTTCGGTGTGAGCGATGATTGTGTTTATGCAAGTGGTTTTAACGATTATACTAATTGGGCATTAGATACCATTGATGAATATAACGAAAGCAATGCATGGCAATCAAAGACACAATCTAACACAAAAGCTGACGGAAACTTTACAGGTATTACAAACTTCCAAGGTCATGTTGTATGTTTTAAACGTGATTTTATGCATGAAATATACAACACAAAAAATCCATTCCGTATTCAGGATGTATATGCTGAAGGTACTATAGATAACCGAACAATCCAAGATGTTGACGGAAAGCTGATATTTGTATCTGATGATGGTGTAAAGATATACACGGGTTCAAATCCTCGTGTTATAGATTACAAGCTCAACATGAAACGATATGACTATGCGGTTGCCGGCACAGATAACAGAAATTATTATCTGTATTGCGAAACCCACGGAAGTAAAAGTGGATGTTATTTGTATGTGTACGATACATATACAGAGATGTGGTCAGAGCAAAGTATAGATAAAACTGTTATAAACTTTACACACAGTACAGATGGAATGTATATGCTTTGTGATGATGGGTGTATCTATAAGCTTGACAGTGAGCAATATAGTCATGAATGGAGCTTTGAAACGGAACTTATTACAAACAGAACTGTAAATATTAAGCACATAAAGAAACTGCAAATGCTTGTTGATGTTGCTGCAAATGCAAATCTCGATGTATATATTCTTTACGATGATGAAGTATTCGATAAAAACTCATCACATCTCGTATATTCAAGCACAAAGCATGGTAAATTCCCTATCCGTGTAAAACCTCGTCAAACTGCAAATTATGGCTTTAAATTGCATATTGAAGGTTATGGATATGTAAAAATATATGAGCTTGAAATGTTTGTAGAAGCAGGTGGTGATATGTATGTCTAATGTTGAAACTGAAATAAAAAGACTTCGTAATGAGGTGCAAGAGCTTAGTGACCAACTTGCGATAATGAAGCGAAAATATGAGGATATTATATATAACATCGGTGATGAGAACTTTAGTGGCAAATTCATAAGAGAAAAAGAAAACATGAAAACAGCCATACAAGTTACATCAGAGGGTATAAAAACCAAGGTATCCATAGACGAATTAAACACAACTTTAACTCAGTATTCAACAATAGAGCAAACTGCCCAATCAATTAACACAGAGGTTGCCAAAGTTAAAGACGATACTGACACGAAGCTTGAAAGATATTCGACCACAGAACAAACTGCGGAATTGATAGCAAGTACAGTTAACACAGATTATGTTAACAATCTGACCGGGTTAAAGTTTGTTGAAAACTCTGTATTTGAACAAAAAGCTAATGAAATATCTGCTTCGGTATCGAAACTGCATGAGGATACCAATGGTACGTTGACAGATTTGGATACAAGGATAACTCAAACTGCTGCAGAAATAACATCCACGCTTGAAAGCACTTACATAACCAAAGTCGATGCAAATAGCATGAATGAAGATTTGCAAACAGATATAGAAAAAGTACAATCAAATGTCACATCAATTCAAACAACCGCAAATGGGTTAAGCACTAAGGTAAGCTCTTTGACAAATCAGTATAACGCATTGGACAAAACAGTTAGTGGTTTGGATGGTTCGATTACAGAGATTGAAACTACCGCAAGCGGTATTTCGTCAAGTGTTTCGGCAATAGAAAATGGCAAATTTAAAGGCAAAACTCTTTTTACGCAATCAAGTGACAGGTTTGTATTTAATGGAAATGTCGAAATAAAAAATGGCATACTTGATTCTCCTGAAATCTCTGGTGAAGAAATAAAATTGGAGGCAACAAATACCTCCGGTAAAAGTGCGATGTCGATAACTCCTAACAGTATAGGATTCGCTCATGCCAATCCAAATCAAACCCTGTTAGAAAAATTTGGTATCGTTGTTACCGACAATTATATTGCATTGCGACTTGGTACGGGTAGTGATGGTGATTCAAACGTTCAATCTCTTATCTTAGAAAAAAAAGAGAATCTTATTAGGATAGGGACATATGTAAGTGCAAACAATTTTGTTGGCATTCAGATTGAACCATCTTCGGGAGCGTTTAGTATTCCGGGAGCTACCGCACCTGCGGTATTTGGATAAGGTGGTGGTTGAATGGGTTACCAAATTACCGTTTATGGCAATGACGTGGGTATCCTTAAAACGACAGTAGAAAGATATGAATGGAGTACACATAACTTGGTTGCCAAAACCGAAGTAGAGTATGGTGATACTGTAACACTAACTGCGTTTGAGGATGAATACGTATTTATTGAGTGTACATTGGCTTCGGGTTATGATTTTGATTATTGGGCTTATCGTTTGGGTTCTATTAATCCT
This sequence comes from Clostridia bacterium, assembly GCA_045654685.1. GTDB lineage: Bacteria > Bacillota > Clostridia > UMGS1810 > UMGS1810 > RGIG1828. The sequence continues at coordinate 17,261 of JAZONV010000060.1, forward strand.
GACGAAGATGCACTAACCTCGTATAGGTATCCTTTTGAATATTATGACACTCAAAATCTTTATATCAGAGCAACATCGTATAAAATCGATACCCCGGAAGATGATACATGGAATACAGAAATCTCATATTTTCAATTTCCTGTTGATTCAAAAGGAAGCTCCACCTTTAATTTGAGTCCGGGGACACTTAGAGTTTATGGAGTGGAATTTTCCAAGAACGGTATAGCAACGTTTCACGTTGAGAGTTCAATGGATACAATTGGATGGCTAACATTGGGAACGGGTGATGATTACTACAACCCGGGTGCAAGCGAACCTCATAACTCACTTGTGATGGATGATGATTCATACGATGGAAACGACTTTCAGTTTACTCACGAAGTTTCTAAAGATATAACTTACTATGTATGGATAAGAGGTGCTCACTGGGATACAAGTGGTTCGGGTAGTTTTTTTGTAGAAAATGCATCAACGTCAGTTCCCATATGGACATGGTATTACTCTAACGGTAGTGCAACCGATGTTGAAACAAGGGATTCATACGAAGCATTGAAAACAGGCACTCCGACAACAGAGTTTTCGTTTAAAGTATGGAATGATATTGTTTCGAAGGTTAGTGCAATACTTGACTATCAAGAGGATGGGTGGGATAGAACATATGCCACGTTTACAAACACCAAAATGTCTACCTCGGACAAAAAACTTACCGCTGTACGTTATAACTCTGTTGTTAAGAACATTGATTGGATTATTAAAAACGCAGGTCACTCAAATGGTACAGGTATCCAATTTGTTGATCCGGGAGATGTTGTATTCTGCTCTCACATAACTCAATTAACAGATGAAATCAACCGGTGGATACCCGAATTGTAAGGAGTTAAATATGTTAAATAACAATTTAATAAAAAGGAGCTGTTGATGATGAAATTTAAATTTGAAAGGGGATATAAGGTATGGAAGGTATAAAAATATATGAGTTTGCAAGAACGACAACAGGATTTAGTTTTGTATTTGAAAAAGATCTTGAAGCTCACGAAACAGTAATTGTAAAAATGCCTCGTATTTCTGCTAACAAAAGAGGTGTAAACGATATTGGTTGGCTGAGTAATGGTGATGTAACATTGTTTGGCACATTCGCAGAAAATCCACGTTCTCCCAAAGCATTATGGCAAGAGATAAGAGAATACGATGAGGTAAACAAAACTACTGCTGCTATAAAAATTGTAAACAATGGCGGTGCTTGCAGAATAGAAATGCGAGCAACACTTAATTAAACTGATGGTGGTGATGAAAAATGAAAGGTAATATATCAAAAGTTGTAGGTGTTCTTGGTGCTACAGGACCACAGGGTATACAGGGTATACAAGGTCCACAAGGCGAGAAGGGTGACAAGGGTGACACAGGCGAAGCGTTAACCTTTGAGATGTTGACACCGGAGCAAAAGGCACAATTGAAAGGTGAGCAAGGTATCAAGGGTGATACAGGCGAAAAAGGCGATACAGGCGAAGCTTTCACCTATGATAAATTCACACCTGCACAGTTAGCTTCATTGAAAGGTGAACAAGGTGTTCAGGGTATACAGGGTATACAAGGTGTAAAAGGCGATACGCCAAGCATTATTTTTAAATGTGATGCAGAAGGAAATTTATATTATTCTTCAAACGGTGTATTGGTTGACAGGGAGTATATAGGTAGCGATAACATTGCAACCAATGACGAAGTTGGCAGGCTTGAGAATTTAAAAACAACCGCAAAAACAAGCATAGTTGATGCCATCAATGAATTATATGCCTTAGCAGTACCCACACATTCATTTATATTCATACAAGGTGGAGAAGAAAAATGGACACTTGAAAGTGTTGTAGATGAAAATGGCAAAGAAATATCACGTTATGCACAAAAGCCTGTTATATACAGACATCAACAAGGTAACATTGCGACAGAAATTGTGAAAATCACTCCAAACAGTAAAGTTGATATACAGCTTTCGTCTGAACAGTTGGCTATATTTTATGAAAAAGACCTTTCGTTTGTACCTGAAGTTATCAATGGGGTATTTTATTTATTCTGTGTTGGTAACATACCCGAACACGATTATAAGGTACAAGCGACAGTAGTGGAGGTGGATACAGATGTCGAATGAAGTTAAAAGAATAATAGGTAATACAGTCGGAATACCAAGTCCACATACAGACTTTAATCAGACTGATCCTACAAAGGGTGACTACCTGAAGAACAGAGATGAATTGCTTAATCTTATTGGCAAAAAGCTTGATAAAACCGTTTTCGATAAATTTGTTGCAAACGGTGGGGGAAGCGGTAGCGGTGGTGGAAATACGACTTCCGGCATTATTGATTTGGGTACTTTTCAACTGATTTATGATGAAGATTACAACGAAGTTGTTAACACGACTGCAGAGCTTGGAAAAGCAATTGATAATGCAAGAGAAACTGGAATATACTCGGTTCGTTATGAAGAAGGACAAGTTCAAAAAAATGAATATGGCCAAGAAGTATCCCGTAATATATATCTTAGCGAAACTGAGCTGATTATGGTTGTCGCAGATATTTCAGGAACACACGAAGTTGTAACACAATTCTGCTTAACACAAGATAACGTGGATAATGGCAACAATGACTATATAGTGCCACTCAAAATGCGAAAGTATTATTACGATTTAGAAAAAAAGAAACATATTTGGACACAATATCAGGAACTTGAAAATGCTCAGTATAAAGTGGATGATATTAACACACCGAATATAGACCCTATGCAATGTTATCCATCAATTGAAGCTGTATCTAATTTTGTTAATGGTAAGATTGTAACAGATTATGATGAATGGTTTGAGAAAACGGATGGCGAAGACTTCAACACCAAAATCCCATCTATAGGCGTTGTATCCAATTTTTTCGAATACAGCAGCTATCTTTCTGCGAACGATATAGTTGATACAATACCTCCCGATGCCGAAGGTGTCGTATATACGAACATCCCCAATGTGAATTCCCTTGTAAACTATGTGGATTCACAAATGAATAAACCGCCTCAAACTGAGTTGCCTGCTGTACTTAAGGTGAATACTGAATATAATTTCGGAACGATAAATAATGCTTTGATTTTATTCCCCGAACAGGCCAACGATGGTGATGTTATATACGTTGTATTTACTGCCGGCACTCTTACCGATAATGTTCTTATTGCTATAAATATAGATTTCACCTCCGGATTAACAGATTTTGAACCTGAACCCGGTAAAAAATATGAAATCTATGGCAGATATGATGCAAGAGATGCAATATGGCTGTGTGGTTATTCTGAATATTAAGAGGGTGGTGCAATGACTAAATTAAAAAAATTTGTAAATTGGAAGCTTACACACTCTGACAAGGTTGCAACTGCTGAAGGCTACCCACTAACCATGCAGAACTGCAAGGCAAATAAAAAGATGAAACAGCTTGAAATATACGGCAATTCGATTCAGGATGGCACACCTACACCAGATAATCCAATAGAGGTGGAGAGTGTTGGGGAAAGAACTGTTAATTTGTTTGATATTAGTAAATCAATAAGAACGATTCATGGTTTAACAGTAAGTGAAAATGCAGACGGAAGCTACAATTTAAGAGGAAATATTAAACAAAACTATGCTTATTTAACTGATTATCAATTAGATATACCTATCTCTAATGGTACAACCATTACAATATCTTCTTACTTTGAAACTTCTATAATTGATGCTTGTGTTGGAATAGTTTGTAGAAATGCAAGTGGCACTATATTGCTACAAGGTAACGCTATTTCCAATTCTGGTTATAAAACATTAACTGTTACCGATGATGTAACTACACTTGGTATGGTGTGGCGTTTACCCTCAAGTGTTGCAGGTGATTATGTTGAAATAAACAATCTTAAGCTACAATTACAATTAGGCTCTACTGTTACACCATATGAGCCTTACGGCAAGTATAAAATTCCAGTTGTTCAGAGGGGTGTTAATTTGTTCAGTATGGCTAAGACAAGTCTTACTGAACAAACTGTAAACGGAATAACTTTTACGCCTTTAGATGATGAGCGAATACATATTAAAGGTAAGGTAATAGATGCATCTAAAGATACAGTTTATAACCCCACTTTGGGAAATCGTAATCAGAAAATAAAGGCTGGAATTTATAGGATCAAACGTTACTCTGCGGAATTAACACAGATGATATCAGTATACAACAATGGAAATTTTGTGGTAAATATTAACGCTTCCCATAGTAGCACTTCTGTTTTAAAAGATGGATATTTATCAAGTGTGTATGTATCTGTTCTGAAAGGTAACACAAGAGAATGGGACGACATCATTGAAATTCAATTAATGAAAGGCACAAAAAACCTGCCTTACGAACCTTATGTTGAACCAACCACTACCAACATATTCTTAAATGAACCACTTCGCAAAATTGGTGATTATGCGGATTATGTGGATTTTAAAAATAATAAGGTTGTCAGATGTATTAGATGTATGAATGGTGAACAAATAACCAAGCTGACTATTAACAAATATTCAAGCACATCATTTTCTGTAACAAATACTTATAGATTTAAACCCGGTTTGACTTTAGTTTCAGGTTCGCAGAAATCTTTAAGTTTGGTTATGTCAAATATGTTTACGGATGGTAAATATGTGAGCAGAAATGAGGTCACAGGTGTAGGTTATTCCGAGGATGGTTTTGTTTATTTTCGTTTTGATGATGAGGATAATTATGGAGTTGCGGATGTTGCTTCTTTTAAAGGGTGGCTTACTCAATATAATCCACTTTTATATTTTGCATTACAAACACCAACCGAAGAACCCATAACTTGCGAACTACCAAAGCTCAATGCCAAAACAACCATAATCGAAGCTGATACAAACCTTGCACCAAGCAATGCATACGGAAAATATATTAAAAGATAAGGAGAATGTTTTATGTTTTACAAAGTTGAAAACGGACAGCTTATTGAAGCACCAAAAAAGAGTCTTAAATTATTTATTGCAAATCCCACAGATGAGCAGTACAGGTTCTTTGGTTATACAGATGAAATAATTGAAGATGAAAGACCTGAAGAACAGGAAGGCAAATACATTGAGGAATACTATGAGCAAAAAGACGGAGTAATTCATAAGCACTACAGAGTGGTCGATGTTCCTGAAATGGAGTAATTGCTTTTAATATGTTGTTAGCCACCGACAACTAAAACAAAGGTGGCTTGTAGTATATTCAATAAACAAAGGAGTTGATATTCATGGCTGAACCAATTTGGAACTTAATAGGGAACATAAAAGGCGAAAAAGGTGAGGATGGGTCAAACTTCAAAATCTCAGGATATTATGATACACTTGATGACTTATTGAAAGCCGTGCCAAACCCCGAACAAGGCGATGCGTATGGTATCGGTAGCACATATCCTTATGATATATATATTTACGACCCAAATAAAGGATGGGTAAACAACGGTTCAATCCAAGGTGCTAAAGGTGATAAAGGCGATAAGGGTGATAAAGGAGACACGGGTGCTAAAGGCGATAATGGAGAAAAGGGCGAACAAGGCATTCAAGGTGTTCAAGGCATCCAAGGAATCCAAGGTGAAAAAGGTGACACAGGAGCTAAAGGTGACAAAGGTGATAAAGGAGATAAGGGTGATGATGGTGTAAATGCCACAATCACAGGTGCAACTGCTTCGTCAGATAACACACATTTAGACACACCGAGCGTAACCGTCACATCAGGTGGAACTGAAACTGCAAGAAATTTTCACTTTTCTTTCTTCGGATTAAAAGGTCAAAAAGGTGATAAGGGTGAACCCGGAGATAAAGGTGATTCCGGCATAAATGCTGAAATTTCAGGTGCAACTGCAGAGGTTGATAACACAACAGGAACGCCAAGTGTAAGAGTTATAGCAGACGGAACCGAACACGTAAGGTCTTTTCGCTTTCTATTCTCAGGATTAAAAGGTGCAGATGGTGCAAATGGTAAAGATGGTGAAAATGGTAAAGATGGTGCAGATGGCAGAGATGGTGTAGTTGATATAAACACCGAAGCACCAACATATTCAGATACAACAACACTTGCAACATTAACAAGTGGCGAACCAATAAGCACTGCTTTTGCAAAGATTAAGTATGCAATAGCAAACCTCATTTCTCACCTTGCAGACACAACAAGACACATAACTGCGGCAGAGAGAACAGCATGGGGAGCTAAAGCACCTACGTCACACGCAACAAGTGCTACAACCTATGGTGTAGGTACATCATCGAATTATGGACATCTTAAAATAACTGATGAAGTTAATAGCACAGCAACAGATACCGCCGCAAGTGCAAAGGCAATTAAGTCGGTTGCAGATACCCTTTCGTCTTTGCAAACATCGGTTGCATCTTTGCAGAATACAGATGCAAATGTCCAAATTGTGAGTAGTAGTTATGTTGGAACAGGAACATATGTTAACGGACAGGAAACACCAACCAATATAGCGGCAGGGCAAAACAAATTAACCTTTCCCGCATTTCCAAGAGTTGTGCTTATTAAGAAAAGGTCCAGTTACCGTGTTAATGCTGTCATAATGCCTAATCCTACCACAAAAGAAGTAAGCTTTTTAACATATGGAGATAGTAAATGGTATCAAGGTCGTTGTTCGGGCAGTGTCGAAAGCGACAACTCTCTGACTTGGTATGCTCTTACTCAGGTATGGAAATATAAGGCTGATTTAACAACCGGCGATGTTTCGGTTGAACTTGAAAAGCTTGCTTCGGATAGTAACGATTTGAAAGCATACGGTCAGTTAAATGAATCAGGTGTAACATATGATTATGTTGCCGTTTGTTATTAAAATTATATAACAAGGAGAGATTATTATGAAGATTAATTGGAAAGTAAGAATTAACAACAAAATATTTTGGCTTGCACTTATACCTGCAATGCTGATGCTTATTAAGTCATTAGCCAATTTGATTGGTTTTGAAATTGACTTACATCTTGTTGAAACCAATTTACTTGGTGTAGTTGAAGCGGTATTTATGGTTCTTGGAATAATGGGTATTGTAGCAGACCCCACAACATCAGGCATGGGAGATAGCGAACAGGCATTAACTTATGAAAAACCCAAAGAATAACAAAAGTGTGTGATAACAGACAACATGACGGAGGTATAATATGAGTAATAGCAGTTTAGTTGATTATACAAAGCTTTCCCCGAATAAATCTACACGTCAAGGAAAGATAAGCAAAATAACCATACACCACACAGCAGGTGTGATAAATGTAGAAGCTCTCGGCAATGTGTTCCAACCAAAATCAAGACAGGCATCATCGAACTATGGTGTTGATTCCGATGGAAGAGTTGGTATGTATGTAGAAGAAAAAGACCGTTCGTGGGCATCATCAAATGCTTCTAATGACCATGTGGCAGTTACCATAGAGGTATCAAACGATGGTGGTGCAAATTGGCACGTATCGGATAAAGCCTTGCAGAAAACGATAGAACTTTGTGCTGATATATGTAAGAGAAATGGTATTGAAAAATTAAACTTTACCGGTGACAAAACAGGTAACCTTACCATGCACAAATATTTTGCCGCAACAGCTTGTCCGGGAGAATATTTAGAAAGTAAGTTTCCGTACATTGCAGATGAGGTAAATAAGATATTATCGGGCAACAAAAAAGAAGCTATCAAAGAGCTTACAACACCAAACGATATAGTATGGGAATTAGGTGAAAGAGGTCTTGTACTTGACAAAGAGGGAATGCTTAAAGAAATGAATGATAATCCTGATGGCAGACTATATTGGTTAGCAAGAAAGATGCTCAACTATATTCGCCAAAAGGGAATATAGAAAGGCAGGGTTTTGAATGAGTGCAGAACACAAAACAACCGAAAGCGAAATAAAGGAGATTTGGGAACGCCTGACAGCAGGTGAATCAAGTATCAAGTCGGCACACAAAAGGATTGATACACTTGAAGAGAATAGCAAAATAACGAAAGACATGGCTATTGCTACTGCACAGATAGCAACAGAAACAAAAGCTTTGCGTGAGGATTACAATAAGGTTGATGATCGCATAGCGGAATTAGAAAAAAAGCCAATCAAGAGATACGATACGGCTGTTACGGCTTTTTTAACTGCTCTATGTGGTGGTGTGGCAGGTTATTTATTAAATGTAATAATTCATTAAGAGAGGTGAGATGTGTTGAGCCTTAACTTAGATGAAATTGTTGGGAATGTGAACTACAAAGAGCCAAACTTAAACTTGGATGCTATTGTAGGCAACATTTTTCATACTGAAGAAGCTCAGAGTGCAGAAAATTCAAATAAATTGGCAAACTCAGTCCAAACAATGAAAACCATATTCGGTAATACAAGAAATTCTACTCAAAACTCTTCTTCGGGATACCAAAATTTATTGGGTAGTGTAGGAGTGACTACATCAAAATCAAATAACGAAATTTCAAATACAAATCCTTCGGAAATGCTCAAAGCTTCTTCCAATGGAAACAAGCCTATTTTCAGTTTTAGCTCACCTAAATCAAACAACTCATCCTCGGGTAATTATAACAATGGTGGTTTTAAGGTTGGTATGATATCTGCCAAATACGAAGCAGGTGGATATAATGGCGGTATAGTTTCAGGTGGTCAGGATTACGGTGGAGTGTCTTATGGCATTCCACAGTTTTCCACAAAAGCAGGTAGTGCCGATACATTTGTGAGTTGGTTAAAACAAAACCACCCTGAAATCGGAAACTATTTCGGTAACTACAAAGCAGGTACAAACGAATTTACTAATGCTTGGAAAAAGGCGTATGCCGATTATGGTGATACATTCTCCGACATACAAGTAGATTATGCTTACAATAATTTCGCAGTTCCGCTTGCTAAATTGGCACAAGAGAAAACGGGAATAGATTACACTCGTTCCCCTGCATTGCAAGAATTGGTATATACAACAGCACTTCAGTTTGGTTCGGGAAGCCTTGGATTATCGGCACTTGGTAGTGTAACTGCCGGCATGAGCGATGCTGATATCATAAATGCTTCATTCGATAAAAAAATAGCCAACTACAGAAGTTATTTTAAAAGCTCTTCGTCACAAGTTCAAGAAGCTGCAAAGAATAGATTTACTAACGAGCGTAACGATATACTTGGATTGCTTGGCTACAGTACCACCAACAATAGCGGTGGTAGTGGTAATTATACTGTAGGACAAAGAATTGCAAACACGGCATCATATAATAACGATGCTGCAAAAGGTCAATGTGTATGGTATGTCCGTGGCAGAGCCAAAGAAAAGCTTGGCAAGGATACAGGTGCAATCGGTAATGCTAACGAGATGTACTATGGTGCTAAAGCAAGTGCAAGACTTGCACCTACAGTTGAGAACATTAAGCCTAACACCATTTTATCATATCAATATGGATCGGGTTCTTTAGGACAAAAATATGGACACGTTATCTTTATAGAAGATGTTGTTGGCGATACTGTATATTATACCGAAGGTGGTAGCGGATATTACAAAAATGGTACTGATGGTGTTGTTAAAACGGGAACACGCCAACAGATATTAAACGGAATAAATTCTGCAGGTTCAAGAATCGGAAGTAACGCAATAGGTCTTATAGACCTATCAAAATATTAATATAAAGGAGTGGAAAACTGTGAATATTTCTCCATATGCTAATACAAATGAAATGCTCAAGGATGCACAAACGATATTAGCCAACAAAAAGTTATGGCATGATGCAACCGATGATACCACAAGGCAAAATATTCGGATACAAACAGAGCCTATTTACGAAAGACTAAGAAGAAACGGATATAGCGATATAGCGAAGAATTTGACTGATTCTAACTACGAACAAGCAATATCTGTAGTAGATACATTATCTAAAAGTAAAGAACCATTAAGGTCGGTTACTTATACTCCGGATAGCGATGTATCAAATATATATAACAACAAGTACAGATATGACAATGCAACCGATGATACCGAAAAGCAAACCATAGCGGCACAAACACAAGCTTATTATAACAGCCTTAGAGACAATGGATATAACGATGTAGCACACTCTTTGTCAAAATCAAACTATGAGCAATCTAAAGCGGTTTACGATAAATGGGCGAAAACAAACAAGACATCAACGAGAGATTATTTTTATGACCTCGGCAAGAGTTACGGCATGACACCTGAAGAAGTGGACAAGCTTATCGGTTGGGACAATGATTCAAAGGAAGTTTCTTTCGGTGGAATGAAATTAGGTACACCTGATGCAATTGTAGATGGTGTTTCATATTGGAACGATACATCAAAACTTGATAAAGCTTTTCAGGATTATATTAACCGAACCGGAACAACTGTAGATAACGGTGTTGATAACAAAGCTTATAGTCAGAGTATGACTTCGGCAAGTGACAAAAATAACGAACTTTGGGATTCGGTTAAGAGTGACAGGACCGATGTTCAAGGTAAGTATAATGATTTGTTTAACTATGCAAATAGTGATGTTACCAAGAGTGATGAATATAAATCAACCTATGACACAATGATGTCAAAATATGATTTATCTGCACTTCAAGGCAGAGATAATGCAGTAGCTACAGGTGGTGCTTCAAATGGTGGTAATATAGATAGTTATGCCGCCGCAAATGCATTAAGACAACAGGCATCGCTAACTGCACAAGGACAGCAAATTGCCCACCAAGCAGGATTGGATGCTTACAATGCAAGAGTGAATAATGCAAGAGGTATACTGAGTGATTTAGGTGTATATAACCAAGGCACATACGATACCATGAATAATGTTATCGGCAATGATGTTGCCATTGGTCAAACATACTTTGACAATGCAGAAACTGCCAAGAATAACGAGGTGGCAAGACAAGCTAAGATTGCTGATGTTACAGGTTATACTCCAAACGAATGGACTATACAAAATGATGATGTTTATAGCACATACTTAAATCCTGATGGTTCATTCAAGAAAGAGATGGAAGGTGTAGATATCCAAGCTCTTATCAACTCAGCTAAAGCAAGTGGAGATACCGAAACAGCGAAGAAATTGGCTGTGGTTAGAACCAAAAAGATTTTGGGTAATTATGGTGATTTTGGCAAATATGCAAGCTCAGGTGACATTTCACATATGACACCTCAAGAAACTGCAGCAATGAAACAGTTTAACACAAGTGCCGACTTAACAAGACATGATATAGATTCATCGGTAGCAATGAATAAATACAACACAGATGCTACTGTTAAAATGAATACAGATAATAATCAAAACACTTTGGATCAATATGATAAAGCAGGTCAATATGGTTTATCTGTTAATAGCAATGGAAAAACAACAACCACCAAACCGACTTTGACCGCAAGCCAAGCAGTGACAGCCATCAAAAATGGTGAGATTACACAAGGTGTAATTGATGCATACAACTATTATTATAGCTCAAACTATACCGTAGATAATCCGCCTGATGTCGCAGGAAAAGGTGGAGCAGAATTAAAAACGGATGAAGTTAGTGAGTGGGTTGATTATTTAAATGACAAAGTTGCTGAAGAATTTGGTGCTGAATACACAGCTTTAGAAGAAAATGGCAAAAACCAATATAAGCTTGGAAATGTTGATGCAGACTACATTATTATTCAGGTATTGGGTTCATCTGACTTGACGGACGCACAGAAGAAATATTTGCTTTTGGACAAATTTGGCATTACTACAGACCAAATAAATGCAGTAATGAATGACCCACACTATAGATAAGGAGAACGATACATTATGGCAAATTGGAGAGAAAGTGCAGAAAGAATATTTGGAAGCGGTTCAGCTAACAACTCTAATACTGTATCTATTCCAAAAACAACAGCCACAAATACTACAACTTCCGGAACTAACAATTCCGGGAGTTGGCGTGATAGTGCCCAAAACATTCTTGACTCAGTTGGCTACGTTCCCCAAAAACAAAGAAAATATGAATTAAAACTTAATGACGGCACAAGTTTTGGTACTGTAAGCTATGATGCTTACAATGCTATCATCAGCAATAATCTTGATAACTATATGCCGAAAAGTCAAGAGGAAAAAGCTGTTCTTGATACTTACAAGAAATATGCCAAAGAACAAGAGGAAAAGCAAGAACCTCAACAGAAAACTTCAACAGAGAAAGACGGCTTTTTCAGCTGGCTTGGCAAACAAGCAATGTCAGGTTTGGGGCAATTCAACAAAGGCGTTGCCGCCACCCTCGATTTTGTTTTACCTACAGAATTTTTAGGTAAATATGATTTCGTTAGTAAGCTAAATGATTACTACGATAATGAAAATACTTCTTTTGCTACAGAAGCACAACAATCAAGTGCTTCAAGAGGTAAAGGGTGGCAAATTGCGGGTGAACTCGTGTCAGGTTCAGTTGCAGCGTTGCCTAATGCAGTATTAGCATATATGACTGCAGGTGCTTCTTTGGGTGCAACAGGGGCAACTACCTTGGCAAACGGAGCTACAATCGCAACGGCAGGAACAACCACGTCAGCTTTAAAACAAGTTGTTAACACCATGATGAAAAACCCCTCTTATTGGACTTCTGTTATGCGTACACTTGGTACTGATTACGAAGAAGCCAAAGAGAGAGGTGCTAATGATTTAGTTGCTTCAGCAACTGCTATTATTACAACTGCATTAAATGCAGGTATCGAAGTTGGCAGTGGTATTGAAAAGCTCCCGAGCAACTTAAAAACAGGTGGAAAGAATGCTGTGTTCAAATGGGTGAAATCTGCCTTGGAAGAGGGTGGTGAGGAAGTAGTACAATCAATCACCACAAATGCCATAGCAAAACTCATGTATGACCATGATGCACCTGTAATTTCTACTACGGCTGAAAATGCTGTAATTAATCCGAGTAAACTCGCAAAGGAATTTGCATTAGGTGTTGGTGTCGGTGGTATTTTGGGTGGTGGTCAAAGTGCGATATCAAGTGCAGTAAACGCCAAAAACATAAAAAATACTGGAAAGTATTTCAAAAATGCAGGTGTTGAAGCGATACAATCTATCGTTGATACGGGATTGGAAAGCCCAAAAGATACTGAAGCATATAAATTAGCAGAAAAAGCACAACAGAAATTAAATAAGAGCGGCAACTTATCTGATTACGAAATAGGAAAACTTTATTATGCTAATGTTGCACAGTTGGAAGCTGAAGAATTATCGGCAAAAACATCGCCAATCACAACAACCGAGGAAAACTCGGTAACTGAATCTACAACTGTTGACCCTGCCGCAGAGCTAACTGAAACTGTTAAATCAGCACAACAAGAGGTTGTAGAAACCGAAACTCCTTCTGCAACCATTTCTGTTGGTGATGTGTACAATGATACAAAATCAGGCAGTACAGTAACTGTTTTAGAACGTGATGAGAATAACACAACTGTACAAGTAGATACAGGCAATGGTGTAAGAACACAAAAAATGGCTAACAATGTAGCTGACAACTTTGTGACGAGCGGTCAGCTTGCAAAGGTTGGCTCAGTTGAGGGCACAAAAGAAGCTACAGTACCTACAGAAACAAGTGATGTAACTTCCACTACAAAGAATATTAATTTGAAAAGGGTAGGCAATTTCTACGAAGCATATGGCAAAGAAGCACAAATGCTTGCAGAAGAACTTGAACTTGAAACCAAAAGAGCTATGGTTAACGGTGTTGAAACTGATGTGTTACGTTTGCCTGCTGATTTGACACAAAAATTAACAAGTGCCATTAGTGATGATTTTAATCTTGTTTTAAGTGACAATCCTATAAGCTCAGACGTTCAAAATGCCAACGTAACAGACGAAACCACAACAACTGATGAAGTTACACCTTCTGCCGAAGAAAATACGACAGAGGGCGAAATCGCCGTTGTGGTTGATGCTTTAAATGATACCCTTCTTCCTAAGGCGAGAGAAGAAATATTAAAAATAGCAGAAGAAAATTCCATAAAGAACGGAATAGAAGAATTTGCAAAGAGAATTAAAATCGAATATGAGAAAAAGGGTAATATAGAAAGGTTTTCGGGATATTTCACAGACAATGGCAAGAAAGTTATATCTGCTATTAAAAGTACAATGGATGCAACCACAACAGATGGTACAAGTGTAGCGATTTCAAATGTGGTTGATACCATTAGTGAAACACTTACACCACAAGCCAAAGAAAGTATGCAAGATGGTGATTACAACAGTATGGCTGAAACCATTATGGAAGTATATCAAGCAACAGGTTCATTAGAAGCCTTTGAGAGTTTCTTTGTGGATGGTGGTAAAAAGGTTGAAGCAACAATCAAAGGTGAAACTGATAATGTGGATGTTGCAAATGATACAACAACCACTTCCGAAAAGGAAACAGTTGCGGAAGTATTGAAAAATGAATCCGAAAGTGATACAATAGAATCAAAAAGTGAAACAACTCCCGTAGAAAGTGAGGATAATGGTAATGAGTCAGTTCGAGAAGATTTATTACATGGAAATGGCAAACGGGGAAACGATGGCAGTACCCGAAAGCAAGCTGAAAGACTTTTGTCTTTTGGACGAAAAAATCAAGGCAGAGATGCAACAGAAAGACAAGACTTCACAAGAGAACTCATTGAACGAGGACAAGTAAAAGAAACAACTATTGCCAACTGCAAAACCACGCTTATCAATCCTGAAGCTTACAACGATGATATGAAATCTATGGTTGAAGAAGCCAAAAGAAAAGGTATTGAACTTAGGTTTGTTGCCGGTACAATGGATTCTGTAATTGAGCTTGATGACGGAAGAAAGATTACCAAGCGATTTAGGGGTATCCAATTAAGTCCTGCCAAAATACTTGTTCAATATGATAATGCTAAATCACCACAGATGATAGCTAAACACGAAATAATTCATGCTAAGTGGAACACACCTGAGATACAAGCAATTAAGGACACTATTCTTGGTTCTTTAACTGCAGAGGATAAACAAGACATTCTTTCGCAAGAGAGATACCAACACTACATGGAAGCTTATAAAAACGATAAAGATGCTGTTTGGCAAGAGTTTATTTGTGATGTAATGTCGGGCGATACTTACTATTATGCCGACTACATTGACACTGTTAATGACTATTGGTATGGAAATGAAGAACTTGACAGTTACAATGTAGCTGAATATTCCGAAAGTATTGATGCAGGTGGCAAGAGTGCAGAAAGTAAATATGACCTTTCAGATGAAGGGGGTGAGCATGATGAAAAAAGAAATAACAGCAGAGGAATTAGCGGAATTTCTGAGAAGTCTGGGAATAAAAGAGGAAGGAATACAAGCAATAAACGAGATGTTCCCCTTGGACAAACAGAAACATTACCTCAAAAGACAGATAACCCACAGTATAGAGCAGGGCGACAAGGCAAAAGAAGCGGTTTGGGACACTTGGTACGTGGGGTGGAAAGTTCAAAAGGTTTGGGGAAATCCGGTGATGGGCAATCGACCGAAAACAGAAGATTTCAACAAGCTATAGATAATAACGATAGTGCAACTGCAAATGATATGCTTAACAAAAAGGCTGTTGCCAATGGATATGTACCTGTAAAAGTTTACAAGGGTACTCAATCTGATAAGGTAAGAACTGTATTTGATAAAGGTAATGCTATTTGGGTTACTACGGATCATAATTACGCCTATAGATATTCAAGTGAATATTCCGGTAAAGATAATGTGAAGTCGGCTCAGCTCCATACTGAACCCAACAGCAACGTTTATGAGTTATATGCTAAATATGGCAATGTTTTGGAACTTGGTGACATAGAACAAGAAATAAACACTTTAGAGGAAGCTGAAGCGTTTGCCAAAAAAGTAGGAATTACAATAAGCGAATTTTATCAATGCAGAAATGAAGGAAGAGAACACGGAACAGATGCTATTTGGGCAATAACCAATACTAAGCGATTTGCTGAGTTGGCAAGAAATAACGGTTATGATAGTTTGCATGCTTCTGAGCGAAACGGAACAGAAACCTATGGCATACTTTATCCTGAAAATGTTAAATCGTCTAAGTTAGAAACATATGACGATAAGGGCAATTTGATTCCGTTATCAGAAAGATTTGATAAGACAAACAATGATATTAGGTATGACATCGATGATGATTTCTCTCAGATTCAAGAAAAGCAAGTAGAGATACAACGGCTTACAAATCAAATTCGTGAATTGGAAAAAAGCGACGAGTTTGACAGGGTAATGAATGAATTTAGTAAAGCGGTTGCAGATAACAATGTTGATAAAGGTACGGAAATATATAATAAGTGGCTCAAAGATAGCGGATATAGCAAATTACGTGAGAAAAGAGATAAGTTACAAGAAGAAGTAAATGAATGGAATAAAGCTTGGAAAGAATCATATGAAACAAAAGAGCTTGAAGCTGAGAAAAAAGCCATTGAAAAATCAGGATTAAGTGAAGCTGATTATTTCCGCAAGCAAGCAGTGAAAGAATTTGGTTATACTCCGTATTTCTATGATGCAGGTTACATTACACCTAACGGCAAAATGCTTAACTTTAGCGGTGAAAAAGGGCAACATTTTGGTTCAAGAGGACAAGACCACAGAGCCATAGGGATTGTGTATGCCAATGTTGATGGTGGTGAAGCTATGGTCAAGTTTATGGGCGAAGGTAACATTCGTATTATGGCTGAATCTCCGGGTATTGATATTTCTTCATTGGTTGAACCCACAAAAGAACAGTATGCAACTATCCGAAAATTTGTTAGAGAGTATGCAGACAAAGAGTATTTTAATATTGATATTACCAATGTAGATGGTCAAACAATCGGTAATTATGAATACGAAGGTAGATTATCTGCTGAAAGGGTAGTCAATGATATTAAGTATTTCTTTGAGAATGGAACAACAAGAGAAGCATCTTCTATAGCTCAATTTCGTTACGACATCGACGATGCGGACAATGAATATATGGAAGCTGTTGAAAGTGGAGATACGGAAACTGTTGCGAAAATGATAGAAGATGCAGCAGAGAAATCATTCCCTAACAGCAAGGTTCGTGGAGATGATGGAAAGTTAAAATTAGTTTATCACGGTAGAGTTAGTGATTTTAATGTTTTTGACCGTTCATTTGCAAATGCAGAGGGCGACTTTGGTAAGGGTTACTACTTTACATCTAACGAATATGATGTTGATGCAAACTATGCTAATGAAGAAGGTCCTGACTTAAAAAACAAAATTTCAAAATTAGCAGAAAGGCTTGAATGGGAGGATGAATATGCAGATTTATCCTATGATGAGAGAGAAGAAATAGCAAGGCAAAGACTTATTACAAGTGAGCCAAGTGTTATTACTGCATATCTCAATATGGAAAACCCCGTATATATTACTCCTGATGAAAAAGGAACTTTTCTCGATTATACAGAAGAGTATGACGAGGAATATGATGAGTATGGCGAGCCTGAAGGTTTGTTAATTGATTTCATTGAAGCATTGAAAAACAACTCATACGATTATGCATATCATGATGTTGATTTTGACTTTTTATATGAATATGCTTGGGATAATGGTGGTATGTATGCTTCTGATGCCGTAAAAATCATAAAAGAGAGGGTTTTAGACGAGTTATCAGATGAAAATGGTGATATAGCCACAAACGAAGTAATACGCCTTGCATTTGAAGAAATAGGCTTTGATGGAATAATTGACACATCGGTATATTATAAATTTCGTAATATGAATGGTGTGGATTCAGGAACAACACACTACATTGTTTTTAATTCCGAACAAATTAAATCTGCAGACCTCACCACTTACGATGATAAAGGCAATGTTATTCCTCTTTCTGAAAGGTTTAATGAGAATAATAAAGATATTCGTTATGATGTGGATGATGGTAGTCAGCTTAAAACCCAAAAGAAAATTGAAAATATTGCAAAAGAAATCAATTCTCATGAGGAACTTATCTCTTTGACAAAGCAGAATACAAAAGAGTTTGTAGACAAAATCAAAGAAAACAAAAGTCTGCAAAAAAGATTAGATAATGCAAAAAGACAGGCATCTCTTTCTCCTAAACCAATTATAAATATAGCAAAGGTTGGTCAGGTTACAAAAGATGTATTAAAAGAAATGGAATCCACCTTGAAAGCAACTGATTTGAAAGATGAGATAATAAGCATCTATACCGAGTATTTTGACAGTATGAAGAAAGCATCAGGTGTTGAATCTAAGGTGCAAGAAGCTAACGATAATATGATGAATCGTTTTGCGACCTTGGCAGTTGATATTGCTGACTCAGCGGTGGCATATGCTGAATCGGAAGGATATATGTTGCTAAAATCATATCTTAAAGATGTCAGAATCAAAGTGCCTGACCATGCAAAAGCTGAAGCACACTATGCTGAGTTTAGAAAATCGCACATGGGTACTTTCAATCTGACCAATGATGGTATGGATATTGACATGGTATATCAGGAATTATGTGATATGTTCCCCGGAATGTTTGATGTTGAAGTGAGCAATGCAGTTGACCAACTTTATGCTATAGCAGACAAGGTTGAAACATTGAAACCATATGCATATAATCCACACATTGAGTATATGCAGGATGCTATTGACCACATTGTGTACAGATTTGCATCTGAGGTTGACGGAATTGCGGCCAATCCCAAAACCAAGGCTCAAAAAATCGCTGAAAAAGGTGCTTATGACAAAGAAATGGCTCTTGAAAAGGAAAGGGCATCCTTTGAAAGAAAACTCGATAAACACAAGAAAAATAGCGAAAATATAATCAATAAGTTGCAGAAGAAGATTGACGATGCTAATTATGTGAGATATTGGGAAAAGAGACTTTCTAAAGATGAAAAAACTCAGGCTGTTAACAAGGTCAGAGAGCGACAGAAAGTGGCTGTTCTTAAAACCAAAATCAGAAATATTGTTTCAAGCATGAAGAAAAAGCTCGACAAGAACGAAAAAGTGGGTGGTTATCCAAGAGAACTTGTTAAAACTGTGGCTGATGTTTGCTCAGCACTTGATTTTCACACAGACAGAACAGGCAAGGGTGGAACACCTACCAAAGTAAGTTTGAAACTTGATGCTCTCAAAATGGAATATGATGCATTAAAGAATAACGAGAATTATGATTTTTCATCTGAATATAGCGAGGAACTCAGCGGTAGTATTGGTGAACTTCATAAACTTGTTAAAGATAAGCGTGTTATTGATCTGACCGCAAACGAGCTATCGCAGTTAAAGGATATCCTGAGTGAGATTGACCACAGACTATCTAATGCAATGAAACAGATTGGTATAGCAAGTGCCAAAGCAAATGCTGAGATTGGTTCGGAAATAATAGACTCACTAAAATCAAGAAGTGATGCAATTAAATCCGACCGAACGCAGTTATTAAAGGAAATGGAAATAGCCAAGAATAGAGGTATGGCGTTTGTTATTAACCCTCACAGAATAAACAAAATGATTGCCGGATATGATACAAATAGTGCATGGTGGCAGATATACGATGGCATAAATCGTGGTTCACGAAAAGCTTCAAAATTTGCTATGGATGCTACAAAACCTTTTGATGAGTTAGTAGAGGGTGGCGGTAACGAAATTGCCTTTTACGATTACAGAACCAAGGGTATTAAAACAGGAATAAAATACATTGATGGTTCGGAAGTTGAAGTGCCTAAATCAATAATTTGTGAGCTTGTAATGATGTGGGAACGTAAACAAGGAAGAACTCACCTCGAAACAGGTGGTGCTAAAATTCCTGACATGGAACTCTACAATAAGGGTAAAACATCTGTTGCTATTACTGATGCAGGTAAAAGAACAAATCCCATTACTCAGGCTGATATTGACAGACTTAGAACATTGCTTGATTCATATGATTTAGCTTGGATTGATAAAGCTCATCATTTGTTTAACAAAGTATCAAAAGAAGCAATCAATTCGACCTCGATGGAATTGCTTGGCAGAGAACTTGCAAAAACAGAAAACTACATCAGAATGTATGTTGACCAAGACTTTATCCGCCGTGAAATTGATGGTAAAAAAGAAGATGCAACTCTTGAAAGTAGTGGTTCACTTAAAGAAACTGTTCCAAATGCAAAGCAACCAATAGTATTAAGAGGTCTGCATGAAAATGTTTATGATAACATTGATTTTTCATCAAAATATTACGGTCTTGCTATTCCCATCAGAAACTTTAACAAAATATATAACATTGTAATCAGGGAAGGTGACTCACGCAATAGTGTCAAGGAGCTTATTGGTCAAAAGTTAGGCTCTGCGGTTAGAACTAATGTAGTAGAGCAACTTATCCGTGATTTACAAGCACCAAGGCCAAGAAATGTTGAACCTTTTGGCAGTGTAAGAGGTAAATGGTTGGGTGCTACATTCTGGGGAAATATTCGTTCTGCTTTAAAACAGACAACATCTTATTGGACCGCTTCTTCAATACTTGGTGAGGACTCTCTTGTTAAAGGGTTGACAGCTTATGCGACACACTCCAAACAAACAAAAGCTGAAATAAATAAACACTCAGGAACACTTTATAAACGAAGTCAAGGTCTTTCGACTACAGAGCTTGGTGACAGAGCTAATCGTAAACGACTTGCAGGTGCTTCAAACAAAGTGACTAAATTTATAAACGAGAAAGCTCCTGTGTTGCGAAAAGTACCTGAATGGATTCGACCAAGTAATTGGTTACAATCTATGGATGTTGCAGTTTCCTCTGCACTTTGGGATGCTTGTAAGGTTGAGATTTCAAAAACTATGGATGTATCTGACGAAGGATATATGCAAGCGGTTACAGATTTGTATGAAAGAGTAATCGAGGAAACTCAATCCAACTATGATGTTGCTCATCGACCTGAAGCATTAAAGAATAAAAGTGCTGTTGTTCAGGCAGTTACTATGTTCCAAACAGACTCATTGCAACAAACAGGCATATTGATTGATGCTTTTAATGATTACAAAATCAAGTCTGAATTATACAAAAAGAATAAATCTTCTGCTAATGAAAACGCCAAAAAAGAAGCTCAAAAGGGTCTCTCAAAGGCGATTCGTTCAAGGGTATATTCATCATTGTGGCTTGTGTTTGCAACTCATGTAGGTAATATGATACTGAGAAAATTCAAACCTTATGTCGATGAGGAAGAAAAGGAGATTACACCAAGTAGTTTTGCTAAACAATCATTGCTGATGTTGTGTGATGATATGTTGGGTGTTTGTCTGCCGGTAGTAGGTCAGCTTTTAACCAAAGTTGCTGACACTTGGAGCGAAGGATACGATTTCGTGACCGAACCGACATTTGATGTTTTGGAAGATTTCATCAAGGATACGAACAAAATATGGGATGCCATGACGGATTACGATGATGAAGTTTCGTGGAAAGAAAGAGCAGTTAATACCAAAAATGCTTTCATAGAAGCTATTCCATCTATAAGTAATATGACGGGTATCCCTGCCAAAAACATATCTGATTGGCTTACTGCTATAAAAGGTTATGTTGGTGATATAAAAGAAGGTAAATTCGCTCACGATATTTCTGAATACGGAAGTTCAAAATCATTCTATTCCTATGGTGATTTAGCTACACATATAATCTCAGGGAACAAAGAGAAACAAAAGAAGATACTTGATTACAACGAGGAAAATGGAAAGGAATTTTCACAAGGCTCACTTACCAAAGAAATCAAGTCTGCTTATGTTCAGGCGTTGGTTGATTCACCTGAAAAGGCTCGCAACATCAAACGCAATTTGATTCTCGACTATGATTATAGTGAAGAATCAATAGATGGATGGGCAAGCACGGTGTATTTAGACAACATTGTTCCAAATAAAAAGCTTTCGGATAAAACTATGTCGAATCCGGAATATGCTGCAGAAATCAAAACTGCACTTCAAGATGCAAGGGCATGGGATAAAGAAGATGTAGAGAAATCTGCTAAAAGTCGTTACAAGAAAGTATACAAAGAAGGAAAAGAAGATGAAATTAATGCATTGAGAGATGCTTTGTTGAACGCAAATGTTGTTTCAAAAAGTTCGCTGACAAAATGGGAAAGAGAAGCAGATAAAGAAACAAAAGAAGCAAACAAAGAGCTTGAAAAAACCAAGAGAAAATACAAGGAATAATCTCAAACAAAAAGCACCCACTTTTTATAGTGAGTGCTTTTTGTTGTGTGGAACAACATAAATTCTATGCCGCAGTTGATATTGTAATGCAATTGTCAATAATTTTCAAGGTGTGTTTACTAAGCAGTCTAATTATCTAATTTATTAAAACTAAATAAAATTCATTAAACATTTTTAGTTATTTTTTCGGGGTTGCATTTTTGGCTAATTTGTGTATAATAAAGGTGAGCATATTGATTTATAATACAAAACGTAATGTGGTGTATGAATGGACGGATGTAACTTTGAAGTAGGAACTTATGGTGGACAATATGATGTCTTGTTGGGTGTCAGTTTGCCAAAACTTAACATTATACGATCAGAAGGTTTGGAGAAGCACATCTCTAAGAGACACCCTTCCTGTTTGAAGTATCTTAGTAAAATTAGTGAAATTATATCCTCGCCCGATTATGTTGGCATCAATCCTAAAGAATGTGGCAGTTTTGAGTTGATAAAGCAATATGACGATAATGTGCTTATAGGAATAAAACTTGATATAAAAAACAATTATTACTATGTTGCTACACTTCACGATATAAAGCAATCTAAAATAAATAATCGTATTTTTAGCGGAAGACTAAAGAAAGTAACATAAAAGTATTGACACGTTTGCTCGTTTTGTGTATAATGGCGATACAAATTTAACAAGGTTACTAATACATACTAATTGTTGAGTTTCGGAAATGGCTCCCGATGCACTCTTTATGAGTACCTGAGATGATGGATACGCCGCCCATCCAATAATTATGTATGTAGCTAACAAAAAGACACCTAATCAAAGGTGTCTTTTTTTTAGTTGACTCATAGTTGATTGATTTCTCGGAAAGAGTCACAGACTGTTGTTATACAACATCCGTGTTCCTGTTCATGGGTACGCAGATGTTGTATATTATATATCAAAAATCAAACTTTCAGCTTGATATCAAGGTATACAGGGGCTTTAATCCACCCTCTGCCATTGCCTTTGCCAGTTACTTTTTCGGGTTTATCTCGGTGATATTCAATTCGGTCAATACATTTTTTAAGCAGAAAATTCTTTTCTGATGCCGAAACATTATCATCGAGTAGGGCATCTAAAGCTGATTGAAATGTTATGATTTTCTTTTGATAATCTACAGGTGTTGGTCTTGTTTTTTGGGCGTGTTCAAGTGCTTGTTTGGTTTCTTCTCTTTCAGCATTCAAATCGTTCATTAACTTCTTGAATATATTACTTGGCATTCTATTATTGATATCCGGGTCAACTTGCGACAACCACATTGATTCTTCACGAGCATCAAGGTCTGATAGAGTTTTTTCAAGCTTGGCAATTTGCTTATCATGAATAGAAAGTAACTCATCGTTTTTGTTGTTAGCTTCAACCTTAAATTCTTTTATCTTTTTTCTTAGGACATCTGCCACAAAATCTACGACCTCTGAAGCATGACAAGAACCTGAATTACACAGTAATCCTTGGGCACTACAGAGATAAAAAGGTTCTGTTGCAGTTTTTTTCGTTTTATCCTTGAATACTCTGTATGTTACTGCTCTGCCACAAGTGCAAAACATTAAACTTGCAAATGGGTTTTTTAGCTCTTTATTCACGGGTGTGCGGTGTGCTTTTTTTCGTTTTTCCTGTGC
The DNA here is from genome assembly GCA_045654685.1 of Clostridia bacterium. Lineage (GTDB taxonomy): Bacteria > Bacillota > Clostridia > UMGS1810 > UMGS1810 > RGIG1828. The sequence continues at coordinate 41,059 of JAZONV010000060.1, forward strand.
AGCATAAAATAGTTCTTCGGATATAATAGCTTCGTGCTTCCCTTCAACCACTACACAATCATCTGAGTTTTTAGGTCGGACCTTACGAAACTCGCCGTTTTCTACAACTATTTTTCCTTTTCTTTTGTTCCACCTTATTTTACCGATGTAATGTATGTTCTCGATAACTGTACGAATGGAGTCAGGTGTCCATTTTCGATTTTTTTGTGTTTTAATATTTAAATCATTAAGTCTTTTTGCAACGAGTTGAGTTCCCATATTTTGGTTGACATACATATCGAATATCATCCTTACAACATCAGCTTCATCTTCCTTAATTTTGAGTGTAGGGCACTTGTTTTTATCAATAATGATAGTTGTTCTTTCGTATCCGTATGGAGGAATAGAAGCAACATAATTGCCTGATTTAACGGATATTTGAATACCTGCTTGCATTATCTGTTTTGAATAGTCGAGGTAGTATGCACTTCTTTTTAGTTCTTCCTCAAACATATCCCTTTCAAATTTATCAGCAAGATTGAATACCCTCATGGGTTCAATTGCTATTGCAAGAGTTTCTGTAAAACGAAATGTTTTGGAAATTCTACCTATTTCCATTGTATCAGGCCTACCTAATCTTGATACCTCTTTAACGATTACAGCCTTGTATTTTGAAGATTCTATGAGTTGCAGAACCTTTTGAAACATTGGTCTGTCTGCGATACTGTCACCGCCTGATATAATTTCCTTATATCTGTTTTCAGGTGGTATAAGACCTGATAAGTTTTTCAAGCACCATTCGTCTATGCTTTTTTCATGATTTGCGACAATTTCTTCGACTGATTTGAGTGGATCATCAGCACGAGATTTTCTTAAATACATAAGTATTTCTTCGGGTTTAATATCGCTTAATGCATTATATGGGTTATACATTATTATTTCTCCTTTCTTTGTGTAATTTATTTATATCTGTGATTGTTATTCTTCGCTAAATATCTTGGCAATTAAAGCAAATATATAACCAATTATATTTAGTGCAATGGGCAAAAGTACTGTAAAGAAGTAGATAGCAAATACTACAAAGTAAAAAATAGACCAACCACTAATGGGTTTTGATAAAACCTCAACAAACGCCCATATCCAAATCCCCCACTCCATCATTCCGCCTATAAACGGAAACGATATTATGACAAAAATAATAATAAAATCAACCCACGAGGGATTGTTTAGATATGATAGTGGTAAAAATGTCATTATAATCGAGAAAATAAACCAAACAACATATCCAACAACGCCCAAAGAACCAACCAATACCTCTTTTAATCTTTCCATTTGATAACACTTCTTTCTTTTATCGTAATAATAAAATTTTAAACACTTATTTACTTCCTTGATGATGATACTTTGTTATAGTAATTATGCAGACTAATTATTTCCTCTTTGTGTTCCAATTTCAATTTTAGAAGGTCAAGTTCGGCTGTGAGAGTGACAATCTTGTCCTTTAAGATGTTGTTTTCGGTGACAAGGATGTCACGTTCGGCAGTAACTATATCTATGGATTCTTGCAATGTTGCCATTTTTTCGTTACCGACTACAACTTTAGTGTCTGCGAAAACATCATTAAGCGAACTGCCAAGAGCTTGTGCAATCAAGTCAATAGTAGACACATATGGGTTATGTGTGTCACCTGCAAATATTCTTGCTATCGTTCTTTCGGGCAAGTTGGCATCTTCTGCTATTTTCTTATTGGTTGGATTTCCGGCTAATTTTCTTATTTCTTTGAGGTTGTCAAGCCACATTACATTTTTGTCCTTTCTATAATGAAATTCTTGTCCTTAATTAGATAAATTTGTGCAGTAAAATGTCATACTTGGTTATTGAATATTCGTTGAAATTTAAATATAATTTTATCAACGGACAGGCTTCGACATATTACGCTTGTTTTTTGTTGTATAATTGATTATGTAATTTAAATACCAAAAATTACTTGTATGCAAATCCGTTAAAATCTGTTAACATACTAAATATAAAACAGAGATACCCCGGATTGGAAAGGAGACACTTATGGAGAATCAATTCACACAAGAAAAACTAACAACAGAAAAAGCAAAAGAGTTACTTATAAGAAACATTACTTTCTGTTTAAATAAATGTAATGATATAAGTCTCCTCGACTTAATCCTAAGGTTACTTAAAAAAAGTATTTAGTATTTTCAAGCTTATACATAGCGAATTTAAAACAACTTCTTTAATGAGGTTGTTTTTTTATTTATCCGATAGAAATGTACTTAAAAAAGATTTGAGTACATTTCTTTTATCTGCATCCAACTTTGTTATATTTTCTACAATGTCAAGTAATTCGCTATCCATTCTTAAAGTGAGAATGATATCTGATAAGGTATCGTTCTTTTTTTCTGTTTCTTGGTTCAATTCTTCTTCTCCCAAAAGACAACCTACAGATACATTAAAGTAGGATGCAATCTTTTGGGCGGTTTCTGTTGATATACCCGCTTGCCTTCCGTTTTTCATATTGGACATTGTACTTTTTGAAAGTCCAAGGTCTAAACACATTCTACTTCTTGAAACATTTTTTTCTTTACATAGTTCTGTGATTCTTTCGTACAAAGTACACAAGTTTGTACCTCCTTTTTTGTGCATAATACAGAAAGTGCAAAAATATGTTCTTTTCTATTGACAAGTACAAAACTATGTACTAAAATAGACAACGAAAGAACAAACTTCTGTACTTTTGTTTGCTGACACCTACATTATAGTACGGGGATTTGTACTTGTCAACTATAAAATAAGAAAGGGGAATTATTTTGAGCAAATTATCTAAAATTTCCGATTTCGGTTTGTGCGTAAAGACCGAATTGGTGAAAAAAAGACGAACCCAAAAGTGGCTTGAAGAAGAAGTCACAAAGAGAACAGGCTTATTTGTTGACAGTGGTTATATGTATAAGATACTAACAGGTCAACGAAATGCTCCCAGGGTTGTAAATGCAATCTGCGAGATTTTGAAAATCAAAAATGAAACGATGTAAAACACACCTAAAGTAAGTAAGGGGGGATGAGAGTGAAAGAACCTTATTATAAGAAGTATTGGTGGTTACCATATGCTATTTCGGTACTTGCATTATTACGCTCATTTTTCTGCTATTAAGGTTACAAAGTATTTAATGATGGATGTTATTTCAGGGCGAAAAAATGCAATGATTGAAATTGCAACAGGAATCCAAAAACGGTGTTTATCCAACTTAACTTCCTCAATATATGCTCTGCCTGCTTCGGTCAGGTAGACATTTTCATCGTGGTAGTTGGTTGAATTGATGATGTAGTTGTCTTGGAAGAGTCTATGTAAGTCAGATGGTGTAATCAAGTTGCGATTGATACTACCATTTTTATACATAGTTTTCAATTTACGATGGGTTTTGGTTGAATAACTCATAGTTTATCACCTCCTTCGGGGGTGAGTATAACACATTAAGATTAGAAGTTCAATGAAAAGGGGGATTTACCCATGCAAAAAGATGTATATGGTGAACCTGAGATTATCAAAAAAGGAAACATTATAGCCAAAGTTTATTCTCCGATTCTTACGGATGAGGAACGGAAAAAACGAATGGAAAGGATAAAGCAAGCTTGTGTAAGGCTTGTGATGTCCGCAGAAGCCAAATAGGAAAGGATGAAAGAAATGAAAACCATTAAAAAACTTTGCAGTTTTGACGATTCAGGCAACCCAATTCTTGATGAGGATAGCAAGTTAATGATAGGGGTTGCCGAAGAGGTTGTACAGTTGTTGCGAAAGCACAACCTCTGTGTTGGCGAAGCGATGCAAATACTGCGTGAAAGTGAAAGTATTATTTATCGCAAATTTCAGGAAATGCCTTTTGAAGAATTTCCGTGGCATTAACGGCACGCTCTGCAGCTAACAGAATAGCACAATATTTTGTTCGTGTTTGCGGTTCTCCTACATAAAAATAACATTCGGAACAATTTATATTGCTTGGAGTTTTCTTGTTGGTTGGCGTGCTTATAAACGGACAGAAAGACATATATATCACCTCCTTTGGGGTGAGTATAGCATAAAAGAAAGGGATGATGCAATATGAGGAAAGATTTTTTGAGTGATGCTGAAGTTGAACAGGAAATTGAAAGATTGCTCGATTCAGAAGAAGTAAAGTTAGCTAAAAAAGAACAACGTATATTGTACAAAAGACGCCAATATATGTATCAGCTTCGTAACCTTGAAAAACGTGGTTGTCAGTTAGTGAAAAAGGGCATCACGATGGATAACATGGAAGCAAAGCTTTTTGGAAACACAGACGATTTTGAAGAGTGAGGTATAAATATGAAAAAGATAAAAGGTTGGCTTTTTGTTATCGGTGCAGTTTTAATTGTTGGTGCTATCGGTTCAGAGCAGACAGGGATTATTCCATTTGCTTCAGCAGTTAGATATTGCATTATCGGTCTGCCGATGATAGGCATTGGGGTTATGTGAGAATTTAAAATAGAAAGGATTAAAAACAATGGATATAAGAATTAACAAAATGTTATTGCAGAATTTCAAAGGTATAAAAAGCCTTGAAATAAATGCAGAGGGCGAAAGCCTATCAATATATGGCGATAATGCCACAGGAAAAACAACAGTATTTGATGCTTTTACTTGGTTGCTCTTTGGCAAGGACAGTTTAGGCAGAAGTGATTTCGGCATCAAGACTCAGGATGAGTATGGTAATGCAATACATAATTTAGAGCATTCTGTTGAGTGCGAGTTAGCAATAGACAACACCATTCTCACCTTGAAAAAAGTATATGCAGAAAAGTGGACTAAAAAAAGAGGAAGTGCAGAAGCTGAATTTATAGGCCACGAAACAAAATACTTTGTAAATGAAGTGCCTGTCCCCAAGAAAGATTATGAAGCAAAGATAACAAGCATCATTGATGAAACTCTTTTCAAAATAATCACAAATCCGTTGTATTTCAACGAGCACATGAAATGGCAAGACCGCAGGGCGATACTTCTGAGCTTATGCGAGAATATAACCGATGAGGAATTACTTGCGAAAAACGAACAGTTTGCACCTTTAAATGCTGAATTACAAGGCAGAACAGTACAGGAATATAAAAAGATTGTGCAGAGCAAACAGTCTGCCATAAATGATAGTTTAAAAGCAATCCCCGGAAGAATAGCCGAAGCCAATCTTGCTATACCAGAAACAGTTGCAAATGTTGATGAAACCGAAAAGGCAACTATTGAAAAGAAAATTGCCGAGCTTAACGATGAAATCATCAACATCAAAAACGGTTCAGGCGAAAACAAAAACAAGGCTGAAATTCAGAATATGAAAATTGAAATTGCAAGCATTAAATCAGAACGTTGTGATGTTGCAGAGCTTGAAAATGAGTTAAACACCAAAAGGAGTGAGCTTTTAACCATTAACCATAACAAGGCTGTTCTTGAATCAAAGATTGTTCTTGCGGAAAGTAACATTAAACATTGTGAGGATATGGCTAATAAATTCCGTCAGAAGTGGCACGAGGTAAATTCAAGACAGTATACAGGCGATGGTATTTGTCCGACTTGCGGACAGGCATTCCCCGAAGAACAGATTGAGTCTGCAAAGGCTAAATTCAATATTGAAAGAGCCGAGGAACTTGAGAAAATTACCACAAGGGGTAAAGAAGCAAAAGCAGGTGCTCAAGAGGAAGAAAAAAGTAGAACTGCAATGGTTGCCGACCTTGAAGAACTGAAAAACAAAGCTGAAACATACGAAGCTGATGTTGAAAGTTTAATCGTTAAAATTGAGAAAACCAAAGCTGAACATCGGGCTGACCAAGAAAAGAGAATAGCAGATATTCTTATTCGCATTGCAGAAGCCGAAAATAAGGCTGAAAACGGCACGGAAGATATCCAATCGAAGATTTACCCTATCGAAGAACAAATCACCGCAGAAAAGGCAAAATTAGCCGAAATAGACAAAGCTATTGCAGGTCGTGACATTGCCGAAAGACAGAAAGTAAGAATTGCTGAACTTGAAGCTGACGAAAAAAGACTTGCCGGTGAATATGCAGAGCTTGATAAGATGTCATTCCTTATTGATGAATTTATCAAGTGCAAGGTAGAAATGTTAAGTGAAGAAATAAACAGCCATTTTGAATATGCGAAATTTAAGCTTTTTGATGTGCAGATTAACGGTGGTATTGCTGAATGTTGTGAAACAACTTACAAGGGCATAGATTATTCTGATTTGAATAATGCTGCAAAGATTCAGGTTGGAATTGATATCATCAATACTCTTTGCAAGTTAAACGATAAGTATGTAGTAATATTTGTCGATAATGCCGAAAGTTGCAATGAAATACCATTAAGCAAAGGTCAACAGATTCGACTTTATGTGTCGCATGATAAGGCTTTAAAAATCGAAAAGGGTGTCTGATATGCAAGAGGTTTGGAAAGATATTGAAGGTTACGAGGGATATTATCAGGTTAGCAATCTTGGTCGGGTTAAAGGACTTAAATTTAAGAGGTTGTTAAAACTGTATTGCGATAGTTATGGATATCCGATTGTTGTCTTATCTAAAGAGGGGATACATCGCACAAGAACGGTGCATAGACTTGTTGCAGAAACCTTTATACCAAATATAAACAAGTTGCCGTCAGTAAACCACAAGGATGAAAACAAACTCAATAATTCCGTAGATAACCTTGAATGGTGCGACATTAAATACAATTGCAATTATGGTACACGAAACAAACAAATATCTAAAAGAGTGTCCAAGAAGGTAATGCAACTTTCCATAGATGGGAAAAAAATAAAAAAATGGAACTCGATAACCGAAGCAGGAAATAGTTTGGGATGCCATATTTCCCATATATCATCGTGTTGTCACGGCAGGACAAAAACTGCATACGGATATCGTTGGGAATTTATTGAAAATTGTTAAAAAGATAAGGAGAAAAATTATGAACGAAACAAAAAATGTAGCAAAAGCAGAACCCACATTTAAAACACAATTGGCAAAGGTTAATGATGTGTACATGCCAATGATCACTAATCAGTTAGAAAACAATAACATTACATTTTCGGAATATGCAAAAAGTTGTGTTGTAAATGCTATTTCAGCAATCAATACGGTACTTGATACCAACGGTGTATCTTGGGGAGATGCCTCGTTAGATACAAACGGTATTACACAGATTTTATTAAGTGTTGCGGCACTACAATTAAATGCAACAACAACAGCAAACGAAGTATATTTTCAAATTAGAAATGTATCAACAAAAGGTCCTGATGGCAAAGCGGTTTGGAAAAAGAAAATAGAGATGGGCGTGCAAGCAGAGGGATGGGATGCATTACTTTCTAATTTTGGCAGAAATGTTAAAAAGGTTTATCCACATTGGCTTGTCAGGGAAGATGATGAATTTAAATACCCTCGTTATGTAGGTCTTGAATTAACACCACCGGAATGGCAACCCAAGGGAACAGGCAAAGTTGTAAGAGTTGTATATCCAATTCAATCGACAGATGGAACTATAGATTACTACATTTCTGAAAGAGCAGATGTAAAGAGAAACCTTATTGCACACATCAGCAACAATATGATGAATGAAACATTTGGCATTTGTGCTGACAGATACAAAGCTACAGATGCTCAAAAACTTGAAATTACTGCAAAGAAAAAAGAGTTGTTAAACAAGGCAAAGGAACTTGAACTCGAAACTCTTCTTGATAGTTTAGAATTTGACAAATACATTAGTCCTGCTTGGAAAGAAGAACAAAGCAGAGAATCAATGATTATTCGTAAGATGCGAAACAATGTGGTTAAGAAAATTCCTAAAAGCTTTAATTCTTCTTTGGAAAACGAGGTATTCAACGAGAGTGTAGACGAAACCTACAGAACATATAACGAAGAATATGTTGAGGTAGAGGAAACACCTTTAGAACCGATAGCTTTAGGTGATGGTGTAAAGGTAGATACTGAAACAGGCGAAATCAAAGGTCAGCCTGAGTTTTAAGGGGGTAGCGAAATGAGAATTAAACTTGATGAAGGTGCAAAAATGCCGACTAAGGCACACAGTACAGATGCCGGATATGATTTATATGCAAGAGAGGGTTTGATTATAGGTGCTAAAGAAAGTGCGACAATTGATACAGGAGTTCATGCGGAATTGCCTGTAGGTTCAGTAGGATTTATCAAAAGCCGTTCGGGCCTTATGTTTAAACACGAAATCATAGCCGGTGAAGGTGTTATTGATTGTGGTTTCAACGGAAGTATAGGAGTAAAACTTTTTAACCTTGGAGGAAGAGATTACAAGGTGAATGCAGGTGATAAAATTTGTCAGCTTGTTCTTCTTCACTTGGAGAATGTAGGTGGGCTTGAACTTGTAGAAAACCTTGAAGAAACCGAAAGAGGTAATGATGGGTTCGGGAGTAGCGGAAGATAATACGAGGTGAATTTACATGTTTATTTTAGATGTTTTTTGCTTGGTAATTTGGTTAATAGTCGGTCTTATGAATCTTATACCCAAGCGTGATGTAACAAGAGCGGATTATTACCTTGTTTGGATAATGCTTATATTGAACTTAGGTAGAGTTATTGTGTGTAGATAGCGAGGTTTGGAATGCAGATTGATGTATTAGCTTCTTCAAGTCTTGGGAATGCATATATTGTTTCAGATGGCGTTACATCTCTATTGCTTGATGCAGGTATTCCATACAAGGAACTGCAAGTGAAAAGTAAATTCAAGGTCAATGAGGTAAGTGCTTGTCTTGTGAGCCACGAACATGGAGACCATGCAAGGGCAGTAAAAGAGCTTTTAAAAGGTGCAATTGATGTATATGCTTTGCCTGATACATTATCGGCATTAGGGGTAGTTGAACATCACAGAGCACATGATGTAGAGCCATTAAAAACATATACCATAAATAGCTTTGAAATTATGCCTGTAACGATGCATCACGATGTACCTTGTGTTGGATATATGGTGTATAGCAAAAGCTCAGGAGAAAGGCTTTTATTTGCTACAGACACATACAAGATAACCATTAATCCTCAGGCTATTGATTATTTGATTGTTGAGGTCAATTATCAAAAGGAAATAGTCAACAAGCTTGTGAACGAGGGCAAGATGGAAGCAAGCATAAGAGCAAGGTTATTATTCAGTCATTATGAACTTTCAAAAGCTATAAAGTGGCTGAACAAGATTGACAAAAGCAGATTAAAAAGAATCTATGTTGCTCACTTATCGGGTGGACATAGCGATGCAGAAAAAATAAAAAATGCCATAATTGGCGAAACAGGAATACCGACAACCATATGCGATGCGTAGGTTTGAGAGCATTTACAAAAGGATTTGACAAGTGATGGTAGGAGTTATACAATTATAAGTGTCATAGGCGACATACTTCTTTTCATTTGTTTCCCCTTTCTGTAATGTTTTAGTTACAAAAAACGCATCTTCCGTTATCGGTGGGTGCGTTTTTTGTTTGTCAAAAATAATGAAAGGAATAAAAAACATGGCAAAACAAAAAGATTTAATGGAAACGATGGAAGAGATAAAAGAAAAAACCATATGGAATGAACCTGCAAAAGAACCCATTATGGAATTGATCGTTGAGATTGGGCAATCAAGATATGAAGAATTGGTTGCTAAAGAAACAGAGCTAAGGATTTTGAAAAATGCTTTAGCCAACATGAACAATTTTGATTTTAACGGAATAAAGAGAATATTTGGAATTTAAAGGAGAGAACAGATATGAATATATGTGCATTTGTGGGCAGATTAACTGCGAGTCCGGAACTAAAAACAACTGCTAATGGCAAGAGTGTTTGCAACTTTTCGTTGGCGGTAGACAGAAAATTCAGCAAAGGTGATGAAAAAACAGTTGATTACATTGATTTTGTAGCATGGAACTCCCAAGCTGACTTCCTTTGCAAGTGGTTTGACAAAGGTGTGAGAGTTGCAGTAACAGGTGAAATGCAGACAAGATTTTACGAAGATAAAGATGGCAAGAAGATAAAAATATCCGAGGTCATTGTCAGCACAGTTGAATTTGCCGATGGAAAAAGAGAAGCAAACAATGTTGCAACAACAAACACAAGCACTCAGGCAAGCGATGATATCTTTAACAATCCTGTATTTGCAAATGAGGGATTTATGCCAATAGATAATGCAGAAGAATTGCCATTCAATTAAGAGGTGACAATATGCCAAAGTGTATGTATTGCGGAAAAGAATTTAAGATGAATCTTAAAGGCAACCAAAAATATTGTTCGCAAAAATGTTGCGAGGGATGGTATCGCCACAAGAAGCCAAAAGAGGTTAAATACTGTGCTATATGTGGCAGGGAAGTTGAAGACACAAAGAGATTATACTGTAGTCCTGATTGCAGTTATGAAGCGATGCTCAGAAGACAGAGTGCATACAAGAGCATCTACAAGAAGCCAAAGGCAGAAGTCAAAGAAGAACCGAAAAAGAAGCGTGGCAGGCCAAAAAAGATGACAAGCCTTGCAGAGATAAATGCAAAGGCAAGAGAAGAAGGTATGAACTACGGACAGTATGTGGCTAAGTATGGATTATAAGGAGTGATAGTGATGAATGAAATTAAAAATGTTGCAAAGCTTGTTGAAAAGGCTTTAATAAACTATCCTGAAGCAAGAAATAGTGACAATTATTTATATTATGTTGTTTGCCATGAGTTGCTTGAAAAGATAGGGCTGAGCATTGACAAAGTTAGCTTTTCAAATGCTCTGCTAAATCGCAAGGCATATGGTCTGCCACCTTTTGAAACTTGCAGAAGAACAAGACAAAGGTTGCAAGAGCTTCACCCGGAGCTTCGTGGTTCTGATGTGGTTGAAGAAGCAAGGGCATACATGGAAGATGTATACAGAGATTATGCAAGGGGGAGTGCGGTGTGACAGATAACGAGATAATAAAGGCTTGGGAAAAAATATTGGCAACAGGCGATGCTCCTGTAGGTGAACATTGGAGTTGCGGTGGAGTTGTTACAACCAAGCTTGCAAAAGATACCCTTGGCCTCATCAACCGCCAAAAGGCAGAGATTGAAAGGTTGAAAAAAGGAATAAAAGATGCAGATGAAAAATTTTCAACAGGCGAAATTGGAAAAGGTTTGGCTATTATCATAAACCTTGTAAAAGAAATGGTGGGTGATTCGAGTGATCAATAAAATCAAAAGGTTTTTTCGTGAGCGAAAAGCAAAAAAGATGATACATATTGGAATGCAGATTGAAGTATTGGAAACTCTTGCAACAATTTGTATATACCTTGATTATGACGGATATTATTCTCGTAATCCTTACTCTGAACATTTGAGGTCTCATTTTAAAAGTATTAAAGGACACACGGCTTTTTTAAGAAAAGAAATGGTGGGTGATGATAATGCGTGAATATCTTTATAGAGGAATACCCAAAGATAGTTTTGACGGATATGCATTTTCAAATATTCACAAGGATAATTGTGATGGTAGATTTGTTTATGGCTCTTTGCTTGTATCTAAAGACAAATATTATATTTGTGTATCTGCCTTATGCAAACTCAATTGCTGTATAAACAATGGTATAACTTCAATGATAGAAGTTATCCCCGAGAGTGTCGGTCAGTTTACTTCGCTTTTCGGCAATTACGGGAAGATGATTTTCGAGGGGGATGTTGTTAAGGCTGATGATTTTATCTTTGAAGTTAAATTCGGCAAATGTGGTGGTGTTGCAAATGCCGAAGATTACGGGTATATGGGATTTTATTTAGAACCTTATAGCGAAAGTACAAAACTATCTGCAAAATATGGTCTGCGTAATGATATATGCTATTTCATTGATATCGAAGTCATTGGGACGGTACACGACAACCCCGAACTATTGAAAGGTGGTGCTGAATAATGGCTATTAAGCTCATTATAAAGCCATTAGAAATTCGGTTATGTGGCAACGAATGGGTTTATTGTGATGGGGTATGTTCCCGATGCATTGTAGCTGACAAATATTATTCCACATCAGCCACTACCAAACCACAAACGAGAAAAGAACGATTTTAAGGAGAATAATTATGGATTTTAATGCGAAAATATTAAACTTTTTTACAGCCATTACAAGTGTATATCGAAGTGAAGAAAATCAAGGATTTGTACAACAAATGAATCTCGACAATGAAAACTTAACCGAGGATTTTACAGCAATAGTATTTGCATTAAAGGTGTTTTTTAGTGAGGTTACAGAACAGGATATTGATATTATTGATTTTACACACCTGCTTAACAAGCTTGTGTTTCAGCACCTAATGGATAAAGAACAATAAAATCGCAATTCAAAGGAGATGAAATAAATGGCTGAACTTAAACCCTGCCCTTTTTGTGGAGGTGTAGCCTGTCAATCGTTTAGCGTATGGGCAGAAACATATAAATATGGGTGCTTAACAAGTGGTTGCATGGGAAATGTGCATAATCAATTAACTTGTTTTAAGACCGATATTGAAGCAATCGAAGCTTGGAACACCCGAACCGAAAGGAGCGATGCGGAATGAATAAGTATGAAAAAGCAAGACAGTATTTACAGATTGCACTTAATTCCGCTGCACAATCAAGTGATGATTACGGAGTAAATCAATCAGGATATTATGAAATTGGAACGGCAATCGAAGCACTTGAAAAGCAGATACCGAAAAAGCCTGTTATTAAGTATCACAAAGAAGATGTTATACCTGTAAAATACGGCAGATTAATGGAATTTCATTGTCCTAATTGCAATAAATTTATAGTTGCCATGTATGAAACAGACCATAAAAGGGGCGGTGGAATACACAGGGATTTAAAAGGTTGTTCCACTTGCCTACAAGCCATTGATTTTGGCGAGTATTACCATATGAACAAGCTTGATGATGAAATTGAATTGGAGTGATGCGGAATGAAAGAAAGATTGGTTGAGTTAGTAAAGAACGCACACGATGAACAAAAATATTTGACATCTGATAAATCAATAAATGCTATTGCCGACTATCTTCTTGAAAATGATGTGATTGTTCCGCCTGATGAATTGTATTCAATAGTAGACAAAGGCACAATATATGCAACTATATCAAAAGCAATGGTTGATTGGTTGCCTTTATATGTAATTAAAGAACCTGAAAAATATGGTTATTACAAAACAAGAGAACAGGCACAAGCTAAGCTGAAAGAAGGTGGCGAGGGATGATTGAAAGTTTAAAAACGCAAATACAAGAAGCATTTGCCGAATGTTATAACCTTGATGATGTTGCAAAACTTTACTTTGACATAAGAATGGAATGCGAAAAGCAATTAAATTTTATGAATTTAAGAATTGCCAAAGAAATGAAAGATAATGGTGTTCTTGATGAGAAAGGCGGTGAGGGGTGATGAAAGTAATAGTGCATGATAACTATTGGGAATGTGACACTGTTTACATTGATGTTATCCGTATTGAAGAAGGATATAGAACATTCAAGCTCATTAAACATGGTGGTTTTTCCAAAGAGTTTGATAATGAACGTTTTCGCTATACGAAAGAAGGTGCGGAGTGATGGCAAGGTATATTGATGTTGAATCATTAAAGAATGACGGATACAGTTGTTGGCACGATGGAAAAGGGAATGTATATTACGAGGTAGACCACGCACCCACAGCCGATGTTGTGGATGTGGTTAGGTGCAGAGGTTGTATGAATTGCGAAATTGTAACAGACCAATTTGATAACGATTGGTATTTCTGCAAAAAGACCAAAGATAATGCAGAGGTGAACCCTGATGACTTTTGCAGTTACGGAGAAAGGAAAACACCATGAAGTGTAAGTATTGTGGCAAAGAATTTAAATACAAACCAAATAAACAGTTTTGCCGAAAGTCTTGTTGGAAAAACTTCTATAAGCGACTCAATTTAAAATGCCTTGTTTGTGGCAACCCCATCGAAATAAAACATGCTACAAAGTATTGCAGTACAGAGTGTGCAAGAGTGGGCAAGCTTACAAGACAGAAAAATGAGCGTGACCAACGGAAAATACAAGAAAAATACAAAGAAGAATTAAAAAAAGCTGCATATAACCTTTATGACAAACAATATAACTCTAACATCGAAAGGTGTCTGAATTGCAAAAAAGAAGATTGCGATGGCGAATGTGAATACATCAACACATTAATACAAGGATGATAGGAGTGTGAGCGATGAAACTTATATTAACTAAAGAAGCGGTCGAATGGTTCTTTGGCAGAGAATTAGATTACTCACCATTTGGTGATATGGAAAAAGCCAAGAGGATATGCGACCTCAGATTACAAGGCTATAAATATGTTGCAATAGGAAGAAAGGTTGGACTTACTCCTGACAGAACAAGGCACTATGTTTCAAGAGTGCAGACCGCATATGAATGTATGCTGAAGCATGAAAATTACAAAATCCGTGTGCAGAAGAACGCTCAATCTTTGCAAGACATATATAAGCTGATTGAGATTGAATACGATAAGGCAAAACAATGTGAATACATCAGAAAACCACTTGCTTATGCTCTGCATGAGGTGTGGCGAAGAGTTGATAAGAGAGAGGAAGAACGAGATGTTAATTAACTTATGGGTAAGAGATAAGAGAAGTGGCGATGTTCATCAGGTGGGTACGGATGTTCACGATTCTATTGTTTTTCTCGGTGGTGAGCCAAGATATTACAATATGCAGAACGGTGACGGGACAGGCAAGGGTAATGAATATGGCTATGAATGGGTAGAGCCACAAGATATTGATGATTATGTAGTGGTTACTCCTGATGAATTATGGATAAACAGAAACTTGTTACACAATGATTTAATGCTTCTCTTGTGTAAAGACAAGAAAAAAAGAGAAGAAAATGTAGAAAGAGTAGTGAAAGCCATGCTCGAAAAAACAACACCTGATCTAAAAGAGGAAATCAGAAAAATATTGGATGGTGACTAATAATGGCAACAAGTAATCATGGATATTTCTTACATCAGAAGAACAAACCACCTTGTGTTAAGGATTGCAAGGACAGGCATCGACTTTGCCATTTGGAATGTGCTAAATACATCGAGTGGAAGAATGGTTATGATGATGTAAAAAAAGAATTGGAAAATTACAAACATAATCTAAGTGTCATCGATGATTATAAAAGCAACAGAAGTAAGAACAAAAAAGAGAGGTAATCAGGATGCTTGAATTGTTGATAGGTAGTGTAGCAATTGTTATTGCTTGTTTCATATCAGGTGTTCCGTTTTGGTTTTCTCTGCTCATGGTCTTGTTCTTTATTGCAGTATGGTGGATGATAGGAGATGAGTAGATGGCAAGAAAAAAATACAGACAGTATTATCCCAAATACGGAAACAAAAAAACAACTGTTGATGGTATAACCTTTGACAGTTTGAAAGAAGCTCGCAGGTATAAAGAATTGTCCCTGATGCAACACTCAGGGATGATTCAGGATTTGCAAATGCAAGTCAAATACATTCTTATTCCGGCTCAAAGAGAACCTGACACAGTTGGTGCAAGAGGTGGAATACACAAGGGCAAGCTCGTTGAAAGAGAGTGTACCTATGTTGCAGATTTTGTATACAAGGAAAATGGAGAAACAATTGTGGAAGATACAAAAGGTTTCCGCACTAAAGATTACCTTTTGAAGCGAAAAATGATGCTTTTCTTCCACGGAATAAAAATTAGAGAGGTGTAATTATGCAAAGAGCAGTTATTAGTTTTGTCGACGGTGGTTTTTGCAATCTTGAAGCTGATTATATAGATACCGATGGTACATATGTCAGCATACATTTAGGGGAAAAGATTGTAGGTATATTTCAGCTTGAATTTGTCAAGGGTGCATACCTATCGCAAAAGCCAAGTAAGTAATGTGAGGTGTGGAGATGGCAGAAAGAAGAATGTTTGCAAAAACAATAATTGATAGTGAT
>JAZONV010000061.1:0-21096 GCA_045654685.1 Clostridia bacterium
TTGCCTTACGGCAAGCTAAATTGACAAATGTCAGCTAAATTCCCTTCGGGAGCTAAATTGCCCTGCGGGCAGCTTGACTTTGGCAAATTTAATTTAGCTATTGCGTAGCAATAATTTAGCTTTGCAACTTGTTGCAAAATTTAGCTAATACATCCCCGCTAAACTCCAATTTATTTTAGGTTTAACAATTGTGTTATATTTATTAAATTCAAATATTTTGACCAAAAAACAGACTGCAACAAAATGCACTACGGATATTTTATCCTTTGCGTTTTGCTGCAGTCTGTTTTAAAATCACTGAATTTAGTTTGGCGACAAAATTGCGCGCGCTGTTGTGTAATAATTACACATCCGAACAAAAATTTATGTACAAATTTAATCTGCATATGTATTTTGCATTTCACCTCCGTGATTTATATTTGCAAATAAAAAAGGTGCATCAACATAAGCCGATGCACCGAAAAATGCATAGCTCATATTGTTCCCGAAAATGCAATGAGAAAATGAGCAAAAAGATTCAACTGCAGGGAGGCACGCTTTTTGAAATAATAACCTTGAAAAATATAATATTTTGTGGTATAATAATACGGATTATAAATATATAGATTAAAAAGGGGGATGATAATCAGTGAGTATTAATTTTCTTTTAGAGCAGACAGAACTGTTTGCAAGACTGATTCTTGCCGCAATTTGCGGATTTGCCATAGGATTTGAGAGAAAAAACAGAAGAAAAGAAGCAGGTGTCAGAACCCATGTCATTGTTGCTCTTGCATCATGTCTAATGATGGAAATCTCAAAATACGGATTTTTTGACCTTGGAAAATTTGATGGTGCCAGAATCGCAGCACAGGTAGTTTCGGGAATTGGTTTTCTTGGTGCAGGAATGATTTTTGTACATAAAAATTCCATTAAAGGTCTAACCACGGCAGCCGGTGTATGGGCAACTTCCGGTATTGGTATGGCGGTCGGTGCAGGTATGTATATAATCGGTGTTATGACAACTGTGACAATTCTTATAATTCAGGTTGTCTTTCACAAACATCGGGTGTTTTTGAGTCACTCCAGCACAGAAGATGTTTCATTTATTGTTGATGATTGCCCCGAGGCAATAGAATTTGTGAAAAATTATATTTACGAACGGGATATGGCAATAGAAACCGTTTCTTTAATAAAACTCGAAAATGATCTTTTGCGAATAGAAGTTGTAGCAGCTTTCCATGATGAGATAGACATGTATGAATTTGCGGTTAAGGCATATGAAAATCCCATGGTAAAATCTGTAATAAACGATGTGGCAAAGTGATTAACATTTTTGATTTCTGATTGAAAACATAAGTTTTATTATATATTAAAATTTATCCTTTTATAAAGAGGAGGTAATTTCATTGTTATTTAACAAACGTAAAAAAGAAGAAGAGGAAAGAAGAATAGAAGAAGAAAAAGAGCTTAAAAGACAGCAGATGGAAGCACAGCTCCAAAGAGAAAGAGAAGAGGCGGAGCGAAAGGCAAAAGAGAACGAGGCTAAAAAGAATGCAAGCCCCTACAGATTCTCAAAACCAAATCCATGGCCGAAGGAGCTTGTTTCGGTTTTGAAGGAAATGCTGAAAAAACTTTTTCCCGATGCCAAAAAAGCATATCTTGTACAGGCAAATTATGAGGAAAAGATGGGGTATCTTCTTGTTGTTGACATAGAGCCGAGATACCACAAGATAATCAGCATCTATCTTGACGGTCAGACCAAAAGAGTGAGAGGGGATAAACCAATAGAATGTATTCTCTATTCAAAGTCCGGCGATCTGACAGACGGAATGATTCCATTCTATGAAAAAGAAGAATCGGAGTTTTCAAAAGTTCAGCCAAGAGAGTCTGAATATGCTTTGAAATCTGCACTTGATGATATAAAAAGCGAGTATAGTATTGATCTTGAACCGAAAGCTGAACCCGAGGTTGAACCCGAGGTTGAACCCGAGGTTGAACCCGAGGTTGAAGCCGAAGTTGAAGCCGAAGTTGAGCCCGAGGTTGAAGCCGAAGATGAACACGAGGCTGAACCCGAAGTTGAACCCGAGGTTGAACCTGAAGTTGAACCCGAGGTTGAGCCCGAGGTTGAACCCGAGGCAGAACCCGAGGTAGAACCCGAGGTAGAACCCGAGGCAGAACCCGAGGCAGAACCCGAGGTTGAACCCGAGGTTGAACCCGAAGTTGAACCCGAAGTTGAGCCCGAGGTTGAACCCGAGGTTGAGCCCGAGGCAGAACCCGAGGTTGAACCCGAGGTTGAACCCGAGGTTGAACCCGAGGCAGAACCTGAAGCTGAACCCGAGGTTCGTGTGGTACCGGAGACAAAACAACAATTGTTTGCACTTATGAACAGGCATGCATCATCATCCGATGAAGAAACCAAAAAAATTGCATATGCCGGTTTTGGGCAGTTTGAATTCTGTATTCCTTATGAAACAGACGGAGGATTTGATGCAGAAAATCCGCCTGCTGAATTTCCCGATAAAGTGAAACTTGTTATGCTCATAAATAAAGGAAACGGAATTAAAGCCATTCCGTTTTTCACAGACAAAGAAGAAGCAACAAAATTTGCAAAAGAGAGAAACTGTGCCTTTGCGGTTATGAAATATACAGAATATAAAAATGCCGCTCATGGAGAAAGAATAGTTTCGCCGGCAGCAGAGGGTATAATCATAAACCCCGATTCAGAGCAGATTCTTCTTCCGCCGGACTATCCTCTTTTGTAATATGTGTAATTTTTGAGTATGTTTTGTATTTTAATGGAGGATAACCAATGAAAATATTATATAAATTTTTATGTCTCACACTTGTTCTTGCCCTGACTGCTTTTGCTTTTTCAGCATGCAAAGGCAATGAGGAAGCAGTTACCGAAGAAGTGAAAAACGAGGCGGAAATAAATGCAAAATATGATGAAATGATGAAGTCTGAAGAAGTTGAACTTTTGCCTGAAGACTATAATCCCATTGTCAACAATTTCACCGTGGCAGATTTTCAGTTCACCCTGGAAGATGATACTCTTGCTTTTAATCTTCCGGAAAATTCCTATACAAAAATCACTCCCTCAGGGGCAACCTTCGGATTTTATACCGAAACTGTTCCGGCTGACTATTTTGAAGGAAGTTTTAAAACTGCAAAAGGCGTGAAAATTGCAGATGGCAAAGATGCTCTTGTTGCATCGTATAAGATAGGTGATGCAAACATATTTGCAGACGAAAACGGCAATTTTATTTTTGCTTTTGCAACAGATGGCAACTATGAATATTCTGCTCTTTCGTCAGCTGATGCCAAAGGTATTTTTGACATATATACCTCCTCGGTTGCATCTGCTGAAGATTCAGGTGCAAATGTTATGGCACAATATGGAGCGTATAAATCTGTTGCTCTTGTGTGTATAAACACCACGGCAGAGGGAACAATCAACCTGTATGAAATGCATCGTTTTGATAAATCAGAAGAATAAAACAACCCGGAGGGTAACATAATGCTTAAACATGACTATATGGACATAAATTCAGAGGGACACCTTGTAATTGGCGGATGCGATACCGTGGAACTTGCAAAAAAATATTCCACTCCCCTTTATGTCTTTGACGAAGATCGAATAAGAGAAAACATGGGGCTGTACAGAGATTCTGTGGATAAGTTCTATGGCGGCAACGGAAGAATTCTTTATGCCAGCAAAGCTTTTTCGACAAAATATATGTACAAACTTGCAAAAGAAGAAAACATCGGTGTGGATGTTGTGTCGGGCGGTGAACTCTATACTGCCTTATCTGTAGGATTTGATCCTGAAAAAATTGTGTTTCACGGAAATAACAAAAGCTATGATGAAATAAAAATGGCGATAGATTCAGGTGTTGGAAGAATTGTTGTGGACGGCGAGGGAGAGATTGAGAAAATCGATTCCTTGAGTCGTGAGAAAAACGTCATAACCAACATTTTGGTGAGGGTGAAACCCGGAGTTGATGCTCATACTCATGAATTCATTTCCACAGGACACATTGATTGTAAATTCGGTTTTTCAATAGATAACGGCGAAGCATTAGAATTTATAAAAAAAGCAAAATACTTTAAAAATGTGTGCATAAAGGGTATTCATTGTCACATTGGTTCTCAAATATTTTTGCTTGATCCTTTCAGACATGCTGCAAAGATAATGATGGATTTCTACAAACTGATAAAAGACGAATTTTCTCTTGAACTTGGCGAACTCAATCTTGGCGGCGGATTTGGAATAAAATATATTGAAGGCGATACTCCCGTAAATTACCCCGACTACATAGAGGCTGTGTCCGAAGTTGTTAAGGGCTATTGCAAAGACAACAACCTGGAAATTCCTTTCATATATATGGAACCGGGACGTTCAATTGTTGGTGATGCGGGAACCACTCTCTATACCGTGGGAACAATAAAAGATATTAAAAACGTGAGAAAATATGTATCAATAGACGGCGGAATAGGGGATAATCCAAGATATATTCTCTATGATGCCCGGTATGATGCAATAATTGCCTCAAGATGCAATGATGAGCCTGACGACAGGATGACAATTTGCGGAAAATGTTGCGAAAGCGGAGATATAATAATTAAGGATGCCCTTTTGCCCAAACCAAACACCGGAGATATTCTGGCAGTTATGTCAACAGGTGCATATAACTATTCCATGGCAAGCAATTATAACCGCATTCCCCGCCCATGTGCTGTCATGGTTTCAAAAGGCGAATCCAAGGTTATAATAAAAAGAGAAACATATGAGGACATAATAAGAAATGACCTTGTGTAAAGGAGAAATTTCAGATGTTGTTTTCCAATGAAGGAATACTTTCACTTTTAATAAGCATACCGGGACTTTTGCTGGCAATAACTTTTCATGAGTTTGCCCACGGATATGCGGCATATCTTATGGGAGACAGAACGGCAAAATTTGACGGAAGATTAAGCCTTAATCCAATGAGACACCTTGACCCCATAGGTGCACTTTGTATGCTGATTTTCCGTTTTGGATGGGCAAAACCTGTGCCAATCAATCCCTACAATTTCAAAAAACAGCGTCTCGGTGTTATAACGGTAAGTTTAGCAGGTCCCTTTGCAAATTTTATTCTGGGATTTTTGAGCTGTCTGATATACTATTTCCTGGCATTTTTTGGAGGTTCTGAATCTGTATTTGTTGAATTTTTGAGAAATATTTTTCTGTATTCAACCTTAATGAACACAGGTCTTATGATATTTAATCTGATTCCCATTCCGCCCCTTGACGGATCAAAGGTTCTGATGGAGTTTTTGCCTCCAAAGGCAAAATATTCAATGTACAGATATGAAAGATATTTTGGAATAATTCTCCTTTTGGTGGTATATTTGGGAACTCTCACTCCCATACTTTCAACACTTCAGGGATATGTACTTTCCTTGTATGAATTTTTGTCATACAAGCTCGTAATGCTTTTTATTTAAAATACAAATGGTGATAAAATGGAACAGTTAACCTTTAAGATTGAAAAGTTTGAAGGTCCTCTTGACCTTCTTGAACATCTTATAAAACGAAACAAACTTGATATAACAGAAATTTCTCTCATTGCAATTACCGACCAATATATAGAATATCTCAATGCAATGGAAGAAATGGATCTTGACATATCAAGTGACTTTTTGGTTGTTGCAACAGACCTTTTGTATATAAAATCAAAAGCACTTCTTCCAAGACATGAAGAAGAGGAAGACCCCGAGGCACTTGCCAACAGCCTGACGGAGGCGCTGAAGCAGAGAAGAAGAATGAAACTCATCTCTGAAAAATTCAAGGTTATGCAATATGACGGTTCCTACTACTTTTTCAAGGACGCGGAGGAAATTCCCAAAAGTGAAACTCCCGACAAAAAGAGAATTGAACACGGAAATATTGATAAGCTCTATAATGCATTTTTAATGCTCATTGAAAAGCAGGAAAGACGTATGCCCCCGCCAAAAGATAATTTTGAGGGTATTGTGGGAAGAGAGCCTGCATCTGTAAAGAAAAAAGCAACCGGACTTGTCACAAGATTAAAGAAAAAGAGCAAAATATCTTTTGGACAAGCCTTTGAGGATGCAGAGGGCAGAAATGAAATTGTGGCAATTTTCCTTGCAATTTTAGAGCTTATGAAGCTTAATCACATTCTTGTATATGATGACGAGGATGGAAATATTATGCTCTCTCTCGGAGATGTGACTGACGAAGAAATGGAATATAATTTTGAATAAACGGTGATAATTAATGAAAGATACTCAGATTGAAGCAATGCTTCAGGCAATGCTTTTTGCAAGCGGTGAATCCGTTCCCGTAAAAAGGCTTGCAGAGGTTCTGGAAATATCCGAAACCAAAACCTACACTTTGCTTGAAGGTATGAAAAATAAATATGATCAGGATCCGTCTTGCGGAATCAGACTTGTTCAGCTTGAAGATTCATATCAGCTTTCCACAAAGAGGGAATATTATGAATGTGTGAGAAACCTCACGGAAAGAAAGAGAAAAGCCTCTCTTACAAATGCAGGTCTGGAAGTTCTTTCCATCGTGGCATACAATCAGCCAATTACAAGAAGTTCGATAGAGTTTATAAGAGGTGTCAATTCAGACGGTCCTCTCAATAATCTCATATCGGCAGGTCTGATTGAGGAAGTGGGAAGACTTGATGCCCCCGGACGTCCCATACTTTTCGGTACGGGTGAGGAGTTCCTGCGTTGCTTTAATCTCACATCCATATCCGAGCTTCCCGATGTGGAACTTGAATACAATTTTGAAGATCTGAACAAAGAACTTGTGGAAGCGGAACAGATGGAATTTGAACAGGCAAAAGGCGAAGAAATTGATTTTGAAATAGAAACAGATGACATGGCGGACAAATCAGAAGAATCTGAAATTGAAGTCTCTGATGAAATGGCACAAGACGGAGAGGAATAAGCCGTTATGAAAATTCCATTATACATTTTTTTCGGTATTTTAATCTTGTTTTTAATACTTTTTGTCATATTTCTCTTTTTGAAAATCCGACTTGAAATATCATACAAAAAAGAGAATGGAAAAAAAGGCAGTTTGCTCATTTGCATAAGCTTTTTCGGCACAATGCTGAAAAAAGAAATTTCTCTGAAAGAAAAAAATGATGCAAAAGAAAAGAAAAAAGGGGATGAGGAAAAGCTTCCCCTTACTCAAAAGATACAAAAGTATCAGGAAACTTTCGAAAAGATGAGATATGTGTGGGCAAGGTCAAGGCGTAAAATTCGCAAAAATATTTTTGCAGAAAAAATCTCACTTGATATGAGCGTTGGCTTTGAGGACGCATTTCTCACGGGAATTTTAACGGGAAGTTTGTGGGCACTGATTTATACGGTGGTAGGATTTGTGTCGGACATAATAAAAATAAGAGTTCCGAAAATCAATATAACACCTGTATACAACGAAGATTATTTGCAGGTAGACGGAAAGTGTATAATAGCGGCAAGCCCTGTAAATATTATATCCATCGGAGTAAAAATTCTTTTGAGCTATTATGTTGTAAAAAAGAAATTTGATAAAGAAACTAAAAAAGAAAAGGCGGCGGATAATTATGGCAACACCAATTGAAGGTCTCATGAATGAATCATTGGGAAAATTAAAACAGATGATTGATGTTAACACCATTGTTGGCGAATGTATAACCACAACAGACGGAACAACGGTAATTCCCGTGTCAAGAGTGGCATTTGGATTTGGGGCAGGCGGTAGTCAGTTTGGTGCTGTGCCTGACGGAAAAACTGCGAACGAGGCAATGTTTGGCGGAGGCTCCGGAGGCGGTGTGTCCATCAAACCGGTTGCATTTTTGGTCATAAAAAATGACAGCATCAGACTTCTTCCGGTTTCAGGAACCGTTACAACAGCAGATAAGATTATTGATATGGTGCCTGATGTTCTTTCGAAACTCAACAATTTTATAAAAGACAGAAAAGAAAAAAAGAAAAACGACGATATTTAATATGTAATAAAAAATCACCTGCAGCCTATAATTATAGAAGGCAGGTGATTTTATTTTGAAAAAAATTATTTTCTTTGTACTTATACTTTCCGTGTTTTCCAATCAGGCGATGGCAGAGGATATATCTGTCAGCGCAAAAAGCGCAATACTCATAGAAACTTCAAACAACAGGATTCTCTATGAAAAAAATGCATATGCTCAGATGCCCATGGCAAGCACAACAAAGATTATGACTGCAATTTGTGCTCTTGAAAACCTTGACTATCAAAAGGTGATAAGAGTTTCGGATGAGGCGGTGGGGATTGAAGGTTCATCAATCTATCTTTCCAAAGATGAGGAAATCAGTATTGAAGATTTAATCTATGGCATGATGCTTGCATCAGGAAATGATGCAGCCACTGCTCTTGCAATTGAGGCAAGAGGATCTGTGGAAAATTTTTCTCATCTTATGAATGAAACCGCAAAAAGAATCGGAGCAAAGTCCACAAACTTTAAAAATGCGTGCGGACTTTATGAGGATGAGCACTACACAACTGCCTTTGATCTTGCACTCATTACTGCATATGGTCTGAAAAACCCTGTATTTTCAAAAATTGTTGACACAAAGGATAAAAACATCTCCAACGGGGATAAGGGTTATCCCAGGGTTTTGAAAAATCACAACAGACTTCTTGGAATATATGACGGATGCACCGGTGTTAAAACAGGTTATACGAAAAAGTGCGGAAGGTGTCTTGTCACATCTGCCAAAAGGGATGGAGTGGAACTTGTATGCGTAACTCTCAATGCACCTGATGACTGGAATGACCACATGAAACTGCTTGACGCCGGATTTTCCATGACAAAAAAGAAGAATGTGGCAGAGGATGGAGGTTATTTTTGCACCATAAGTTCTCCCCAAAGCGTTGAGAGGAGCATGAAAGTGGTATTTGAAAAATCTCTTTCCTATGTTGATTTTGAAGGTGAGGAAAATACGGAATTAAAATTTGATTTACCAAAAGAAGTTATGCCTCCCGTGAAAGTCGGAGAAAAGATTGGAGAGGCAAGACTATATGTGGATGGCGAATTTGTTGCCGCTTCAAATCTTGTCTCGGAAACTGAACTTTCTCCTGTGCCTCCGGAGCCGTTTTCGAAGGTTTTCAAAAAATACTTAAAATGCTTTTTTGGTCTTTACATCGGTTAATAAAAAATGTATAATATGATATAGAGTGAGAATTTTTGGACAAATGAATTTACAAAGGATAAAAAAATGGATTTTAAAACCTATGCAATGAGCAGACAGTCAGAGATTTGTCTTGAACTTGAAAGAGTGAAACTTCTCCTTCAAAAAGCAAAAAATCCTCATAAGGGAATGTATATAATTCATGTTGCAGGCACAAACGGAAAAGGCTCTGTGTGTGCATTTGTATGTGCAGGATTGGATGCTATGGGGAAAATATGGGGGCGTTTTTCTTCGCCCGAACTTTTTTCTGTTGAAGATACAATCTGTGTTGAAAATGAATATATAAAAAGGGGAGAGCTGGAAGACATATATGATTTTCTTTCTCCTCTTGCGAAAGAAGTTGAAAATGAAACAGGAAAGGCTGTGTCACAGTTTGAAATAAATTTTGTTGCATCCCTGCTTCATTTCAAGAAAAAAGGATGTACTCACATATGCCTTGAATGTGGCATGGGAGGAATGGGAGATGCAACAAATTCCATAGATGATTCCAATATTTGTGTCATAACAAAAATTTCAAAAGATCACATGCAGTATCTTGGAGATACAACGGATAAAATCTGTGAAAACAAATGCGGAATTTTCAAAAAAAGCTCCTGCGTCATAACAGGATTTCAGGAAGAAAAAATAAAAGATAAAATATGTTATCTTGCAGGGGAAAGAGAATTTATATATGCCGAAAAGCTCAAATCCGACGGCTTTGACGGATTTTCGGAGAAGGTTTCTTTTTCGGGTGAAAAAGACGTTAAACTTTCTCTTTCGGGCATCTGTCAGATTCAGAATGCCTCCATTGCATATGAGGTGCTGAAAAAAATCGGTGCAGATGAAAAACAAATCAGAAGTGCTTTTGAAAATGCCAAAAACCCTGCAAGGTTTGAAAAAATCGGAGAGAATGTATATTTTGACGGTGCTCACAACCCCGATGGGGTGGAGGCTTTAAAAATGAGTCTTGACCGATATCTTAAAGATGAGAAAATAGTTTTTGTTGTGGGATTTATGAAAGACAAGGAATATAAAGAGGCTCTTTCAAAACTCAAAGAACTAAAAAATGACATTTCTTTTATTGCGGTGAATGTGGAGACAAACGCAAGAGGCGAAGATGCAAATGAACTTAAAAAGGCAATAGAATCTCTCGGATTTAAATGCGAAATTTCCCGAAATGCAAAAGAGGGTGTGGAATATGCGAAGAAAAAAGCAGACATTGTTTTTGTTATAGGTTCTCTTTATATGTATAAGGAACTTTAAAGAGGTGAAAGAATTTGAGACTGGACAAGTTTTTGTCAGACACAAGCCCAATGGGGCGAAAAGAGATAAAACAGCATATAAAAAAAGGCATGGTATTCGTAAACGGTAAAAGCGTTAAGGATCCGGGTACATATGTTGATGAGAATAAAGACGAAATCTCTTTTTGCGGAGAAGTTGTTTCCTACAGAAAATTTGTGTATCTGATGCTCAACAAACCTGACGGATATGTGAGTGCTACCTTCGACAAGCACTATCCTGTGGTGACAGACCTTGTGGATGAAGAATATGCGCATTTTGAGGTTTTTCCCGTTGGAAGACTTGACATTGATACTCATGGTCTTCTGCTTTTGACAAACGATGGTGACCTTGCCCACAAACTTCTTTCTCCAAAATCCCATGTTCCCAAAACATATTATGTGAAATCGGAAAAAGAAGTTACAGATGAAGATGTAAAAGCTTTTGAAGAGGGGATAGAACTTGAGGATTTCAGGACTCTGCCCGGAAAATGTGAAATTCTTTCAGATGACAAAAAAGAATCTCACCTGACAATTTTCGAGGGAAAATTTCATCAGGTGAAGAGAATGTTTGAGGCAAGGGATAACAAGGTTGTGTATCTGAAAAGGGTATCCATGGGGAATCTTACTCTTGATAAATCGCTTTCCGAAGGACAGATAAGAGAACTTACGGAAGAGGAATTTGAAAAACTTATCGGAGGTATATAAAAGGAGAGAATAATAATGAAACTTGCAACTACAACGGGAGATTTTCTGGCATACACCAAAAATGGTTGTGAATCCCTTGGGTATATTGCAGATGCTGGGTTTAAGTATGCAGACTATAACTTCCATGGAGATTTTGAAAACAGCGTGGGAGTGTTTGGAGAAAACTGTGAGTATTACATACAGTCACTTATAGAAACTGCAAAGGAAAGAGACGTAAAATTTGTTCAGGCACATTCGCCCATGGGAGAACCCATAACAAAAGATGAAAATTATGAAAGATTTATTTGGGCAACAAAAAAATGTATAGAAGTGTGTGCAAGACTCGGAATTAAAAATCTTGTGGTTCATTCGGGATATGAAAAGGGAATGTCAAAGGAAGAGACTTTAGAGAAAAACAAGGAATTCTATCTTGACATATTAAAAGATGCCGAAAAATATGATGTGAATATTTTAACTGAGAATTTTAACAAAATCTGTGTTGAGGGATATTACTGGATAGATAACGTTTATGATATGAAAGAACTCATTGAATATATAAACCATCCTCTTCTTGGCGCCTGCTTTGACACGGGACATGCCAATTTGCAAAAAGAAAGCATCAGAGAGCAGATAAATGTTCTTGGAGGATATATAAAAGCGATTCACGTTCATGACAATATGGGTGATAGTGACACACACAGACCACTATGGTGCGGAACCCTTGACATAGATTCCCTTATGGAAGGACTCATTGACATAAACTACGGAGGATATTTCACTTTTGAATCGGGATGCATTTTCCCCGATGTTCCCGAAAGAATCGGAATGAAAGACAGGAAACTTTCTCTTTTACCGCTCTTTGTCAGGATTGAAAGCGAAAAGCTTCTCTATAAAATGGGTGAATGTATTTTGAGAGAATACGGAATGTCAGACTAAAGAAAGGATTTTGATTATGGATATTATAAAAACACTTGCAGATGAACTCGGACTTTTGGAAAAACAGGTGAGAGATACGGTTGCTCTCATTGATGACGGCAATACAATTCCCTTTATTGCCCGTTACAGAAAAGAGGTGACAGGTTCTCTTGATGATGAAATTTTAAGAAAACTTTTTGACCGTCTCACATATCTTCGCTCTCTTGACGAAAGAAGAGAAGAAATTCTTCGTCTTATTGATGAGCAGGGCAATCTCACAGATGAATTGAAGGAAAAAATCCTTGGAGCAAAGGTTTTACAGGAACTGGAAGACATATACAGACCCTTCAGACCCAAAAGAAGAACAAGAGCAACCATTGCAAAAGAAAAAGGATTGGAGCCTTTGTCTCAAATTATTCTTTTGCAGGAATTAAAAGAAGGAGACCCCATAGAAATTGCAAGAGAGTATGTTGATGAAGAAAAAGAAGTCAACACCCCCGAAGATGCAATTTCGGGTGCAATGGATATTATTGCGGAATTTATCTCCGATGACGCGGACTACCGCAAGGAAATAAGAACAATAACATTCAATACCGGCATAATAAAGACAAAATCCAACACAGAAGAAGACAGCGTATATTCAATGTACTATGACTTTTCGGAAAGTGCAAAAAAGATTGCATCTCACAGAGTTCTTGCCATAAACCGCGGTGAGGCGGAAAAAATTCTTTCCGTATCTTTGGAAGCGGATGAAGAAAAAATACTTGCATATCTTTCCGGAGAAATTGTAAAAGGCTCAATTTTTGATGAAATTCTGAAAAATACCATTGAAGATTCCTACAAACGCCTTATTGCTCCGTCAATTGAGAGAGAAATCAGAAACACTCTGACCGATGAAGCAGGCGAGCAGGCAATTGGACTATTTTCAAAAAATCTTCATCAACTTTTGATGCAGCCTCCCATGAAAGGTAAAACCGTTCTTGGTCTTGACCCCGGATATCGTACGGGTTGTAAACTTGCAGTTGTTGACGAAACGGGAAAAGTGTGTGACACAGGTGTGGTTTTCTGCACTCTTGAACACCACGACAAGGAAAAGGGTAAGGCATATGTAAAAGGTCTTATTTCAAAATACAATGTCGAACTTGTTGCCATCGGAAACGGAACTGCATCAAGAGAGTCTGAAATGTTCATATCATCTCTCATAAAGGAACTTGACACCAAGGTGTATTATATGATGGTAAATGAGGCAGGAGCTTCCGTATATTCTGCTTCAAAACTTGCGGCAGAAGAATTTCCGGATTTCACCGTTGAACAAAGAAGTGCTGCTTCAATTGCAAGAAGACTTCAGGACCCCTTGGCAGAACTTGTAAAAATTGACCCCAAATCAATCGGCGTCGGACAATATCAGCACGACATGAACCAGAAAAGGTTAAGCGATGCTTTGGGAGGAGTTGTTGAAAATTGCGTAAACAGCGTTGGGGTTGACCTCAATACCGCATCTGCTCCGCTTCTTTCATACATTGCCGGAATCTCTGCACCCATTGCAAAAAACATTGTCAAATACAGAGAAGATAACGGAAAATTCACATCAAGAAAAGAACTTTTGAAAGTTGCAAAACTCGGACCCAAAGCCTATACTCAATGTGCAGGGTTCTTAAGAATTCCCGGGGCAAAAGATTTTCTTGACACAACATCAGTTCACCCCGAAAGCTATGATGCTGCAACTGCTCTGATTGAAGAACTTGGCTATGAAGAAAATGATTTTTCATCAGGCGCACTTTCGGATATCAAACTTCGTACAAAACTATTTGACATAGACGGTTTCTGCAAAAAGCATGATATAGGCAAACCAACTGTGACAGATATTATAGATTCTCTTGCAAAACCCGGCAGAGACCCCAGAGATGAAATGCCAAAACCGATTTTGATGGAAGATGTTATGAGCATTGAAGACTTAAAGCCCGGAATGGTTATGACAGGAACTGTGAGAAATGTTATAGACTTTGGAGCATTTGTGGACATCGGTGTTCATCAGGATGGTCTTGTACATATATCAAAAATCAGCGATAAATATATAAAACATCCGACAGATGCACTTTCTGTAGGTGATATTGTCAAAGTAAAAGTTATGGATGTGGATCTTAAGAAAAACAGGATTTCATTGTCCATGAGAGATGTGTAACGAAATATGAGATAAACCAAGGAGAAAATAATGAAAAAATCAGCCTTAATTTTAACTTTAATTTTAATTTTACAGTTTGTTATGGCACCTGTGTCATTTTCTGCAAACGTTGGCGGAACATATATTTCATCCCAGGGTGCCTGCGTGATGGATTTTGAAACCGGAGAGGTTCTTTATGAACATAACGGAAATGTATCAAGAGTTCCTGCCAGTATGACAAAAATAATGAATGTATATTGCATATATGAAGCTCTCGAAAGGGGAGAAATCACCCTTGATACCGTTGTTCCCATAAGTGCAAATGTGTATTCAAAATCAAGAAATTCCGTCTATCAGAGTGTTCTTCCTCTTTACTATAATCAGACATATACAGTTGATGAAATGCTTGATGTTATAATCGTATATTCTGCCAGCGGAGCTGCTATTGCAATGGCGGAGCTCATTGGAGGAACCGAGGCTGCTTTTGTTGAAAGAATGAATAAAAAAGCAGAAGAAATGGGCATATACGCTCAATATTACGATAGCTGCGGTATAGCAAATAATATGATTTCACCCATAGGCATGGCTCATCTTGCAAGAAATATCATAAGAGACTATCCCGACATACTTAAGAGGAGTTCTAAAAAGTCTGTCAAATTCCATGGAGGAATATATAAAACAACAGACCATCTTCTTGATACCTACTATTACGAAGGTGCAGACGGCCTCAAAACCGGCACAACCGGCGCTGCAGGCTATTGCTTCTGCGGAACTGCCGTAAGAGACGGAAGAAGAATGATTTCCGTCACCATGTCATCTTCGTCAACAGGACAGAGATTTGTGGATACTGCAAGACTTCTTGACTATGGATTTTCGGTTATGAGAACAAGATATAACAATATTTGTTTTACAGATAAGCACACTTTCATAAACGGATATGAAGTTCCCACCTTTGAATATGAACCCGTAAGCGGCGGTAGCGTTATTGTTGCAGAAGATTTGAGAAATTACGGATTTGATGTTAACTTTTATCCTGAACTTCAGAAACTTGAATTGAAATATAACGCCCAAAAACCTGTATCTCCGATGGTTCTCGATTATTATCGTAACAAAAAAGGTCAAGTTGCCTACACCGTTTTCCCCGATTCTGCCGTGAAGGTTGTTGTGAATGACGGGAACGAGGAACATCTTTTGAAGGAATCAAAAAGTGTAAACGGGTATATGTGCATATCTGCCCGTGAGCTTGGAAGTATTTTTGAATACACAGTTGATGAAACCACCGATACAGTACATATAAATGCTTTTGAAAAAGTTCGGGAGGCAATTTTGCCAAACGGTGAAAAACTTACTTCCGGCAGTGCTTATATTATGGATTACGAAACGGGAAAAGAGCTTTATTCTTTCGATTCCGACACTCAAAAACCCGTTGCTTCAATTGCCAAAATGATGTCTGTCTATGTTATTTATGATGCAATCAAAAACGGAGAAATCGGATTCGATACCATTGTACCGATAAGTGAAAATGTCTATAATCTTTCAAGAGTTGAAGATTATAAAATGATGGTAAATCTTGAATATGACGAGGTTTACACCGTAGATGAAATGATCGATATGATAATAATTGACTCTGCTGCAGCATGTGTTACGGCGGTGGCAGAACTCATTTCGGGAAGCGAAAAAGAATTTGTGAAACGCATGAATGAAAAGGCGAAGGAAATAGGAATCGGCTCTGTTTTCTACAATGGAACCGGAGTATGCCTGAATCCTGAAACCGACAAAGAAAATCTTATGAGTGCAAAAGAAGTTGCAATCATGACACAGAAAATGATTGATGACTATCCCCAGGTTCTTGAGAAAACCAAAAGAGCTTCTGTGGATTTTCATGGCAAGACCTATTATAATTTGAATAAAATGTTCACCGACTACTACTATGAAGGTGCAGACGGATTTAAAAACGGAATGACAAATGCATCAGGCTATTGTATGTGCGGAACAGCAACAAGAGGCGGCAAGAGAGTTATTACCGTAACCCTTCCTTCAAATTCCAATGAGGCACGTTTCACCGATACGGCAAAAATGTTTGACTATGGTTTTTCATGCCTTGGTGTTGACCTGACTCAGCCGGAGATAATACCTTCTGAAAAGGTGTTTGAAGAAAATGAGGAAATAAAGATTAACATAGACGGAAATTATGAAATGGTATATCCGGATCAGAAACCCGTAGTTATAGACGGAAGAGCCCTTGTGCCCGTAAGAGCCCTTATGGAAACCCTCGGAAAAGAAGTTGTATGGGATGAACAGAATCTTTGTGTATAC
Source organism: Clostridia bacterium (assembly GCA_045654685.1). GTDB lineage: Bacteria > Bacillota > Clostridia > UMGS1810 > UMGS1810 > RGIG1828. The sequence goes on from JAZONV010000061.1 coordinate 16,549, forward strand.
ATTAAAGATGATGTGACAACTCTTAAACTCTATATGAATTCAGATGTTATGGTTAAAGATTCGATAAACCCCGTCACAGGTGAAAAAATCACGGAAAACATAACCCTTGAGGTGAAGCCTGTAAATATTAACGGAAGAATACTTATCCCCATAAGGAAAGTTGTGGAAAGCTTTGGTGCCGCAGTTATATGGGATGAAGATACAAAAACAATTCTTATCATTGCCGGTGTGTGCTGATGAACCCGAAAAAGTGAAGGATTGACAGAAATGTCAAAGGGCGCAATGGGTGGTAAAGCCAAAAAAACAATGAGGAAATCACATGGGTTTGTGCACAAATAACAAACTTTTAAACCTCCATTTCCATGCCTTGGCGGATTTATGAATAATGGCGCTGAAAAAGGAATTTTGATTGTGCAAAAAGTATACCATCGGGTATGCTTTTTGTACTTTATTGCCCATAAAAATTGCGTTTTATGCAAACTCACCAAATATTCGGAATAATTTTGTGAAAATACCCATTAGAAAAAAGTATTTGTTTATGATATAGTATAAGCATAAATTGGATGTAGGTACTTTAGGAGGTAACCAAAAAATGGCAAGTTTAAATCTTAAAAACATTTATAAGACATATGCAGGCGGTGTTACAGCCGTTTCTGATTTTTGTCTCGATATCGAAGATAAAGAGTTTATAGTTCTCGTAGGTCCTTCAGGTTGCGGTAAATCAACAACTTTAAGAATGATCGCAGGTCTTGAAGAAATCAGCGATGGTGAACTCTATATCGGAGACAAACTTGTAAACGATATTGCTCCCAAGGACAGAGATATTGCAATGGTTTTCCAGAACTATGCTCTCTATCCCCATATGACAGTATTTGAAAACATGGCATTTGCTCTCAAACTCAGAAAGATTCCTAAAGCAGAAATCAGAGAAAGAGTTACAGAAGCTGCTAAAATTCTCGACATTGAACACCTTCTCGACAGAAAACCCGCTGCACTTTCCGGCGGTCAGAGACAGCGTGTTGCTCTTGGTCGTGCTATCGTTCGTGAACCAAAAGTATTCCTTATGGACGAACCTCTCTCAAACCTTGATGCTAAACTCAGAGTTCAGATGAGAACAGAAATTTCCAAACTTCATCACAAACTCCAGACAACATTTATCTATGTAACACATGACCAGACCGAAGCTATGACAATGGGTACAAGAATCGTTGTTATGAAAGACGGTTTTGTTCAGCAGATTGATTCTCCCATGAACCTCTACAACAAACCCGTAAACATGTTCGTTGCAGGATTCATCGGAAGTCCTCAGATGAACTTCGCAGATTGCAAAGTTGTGGAAAACGGCAGTGATGTATGCCTCGAATCCTGCGGCAATTCAATCAAACTTACAGAAGGTATCGCAGCAAAGGTTAGAGAAGCAGGATGTATTGGCAAAGAAGTTGTTCTCGGTATCAGACCTGAAGACCTTCACGATGAAGAAAGCTTCCTTTCTGCATATCCCGATGCAACAGTCAGCGCATATGTTGAAGTTACAGAGCTTATGGGTGCTGAAACATATCTTTACCTCAAAGTTGGTGAAAACAGCTTCACAGCAAGAGTTAACCCCAGAAGCACAGCAAAAGTTGAAGACACAATCAAAATTGGTGTTGACCTCAACAAAATTCATCTCTTCGATAAAGAAACAGAAGTTTCCATACTTAACTAATATATTTTTCATAATGCAAACGTGTGATTCGCACGCTGTCAGCAAAGTGAGTAAATCATATAATAAGGGTTTCGCAAATTCGCGAAACCCTTTAGACTGTCGAAAAAGCCTGCATCCCAAAGTGCAGGCTTAAGTTTTAAAAAAACACATTAAATTCAGTATCGAAACTTTTGGAACACATGTTCCAAAAGCTTTGATTTCAGGCACTTTGCTTGCTACGTCAGAGCTCATTGCCGTACAATTGTACTGTCTGCTTCGCTCTTCCTTGCCTGCAAGCATTTTCGAAAGTCTTCCGACTGTCGAAAAAGTCTGTATCCCAAAGTGCAGGCTTAAGTTTTAAAAACATATTAAAGTCAGTAACGAAATAATTAATTAAGTAAGTAACATTAAATCTGATTCTTTTGAAGGTATAAGAATTGAAAGAAGGTGTCACAAATGAAAAAAATAATAAAATTGATACTGGTTATTATTATATTTGTTTTAGTCTTCAAAGGCTTTTCTTTTTGCAAAGAATTTTTCTCCGGCTCTGCCTATGACGGTCCCGAAAAAGTTTTCACCGTTGATAAAGGAAGCACATATAAAGATATTGCCGAAAAGCTTGAAGATGAAAATATTATAAACAGCAAATATACATTTATGGTAAAATACAGAATGAATCCGACTCAATATGGAGAGTTTAAATATGGGAATCACAAAATAGAAGGTAAACAGAGCATTGAAGGTCTCATAAAAATTCTCACCTCAAATCCTATGGCAGAGGATATGGTGTCAGTTACAATTCCTGAAGGGTTTTCTGTGGATCTTATTGCCCAGAGAATGGAAAATTCGGGGATTTGTACCTATGATGAATTCATCAGCGCCGCTGAAGAAGATGTGTATGATTATGAGTTTTTAAATTTTGGTCACAATCCCGATTGCATCTACAGACTCGAAGGATTCCTTTTCCCCGACACATATGAGTTTGAGGAAGGAACAGATGCCCGCAAGGTTGTAGATACAATGCTTGCAAATTTTGAAAGTGTATATCTTGAAACCGTGGGTTCATATGATAATTTTTATGAAATTATGACTGTTGCTTCATTGGTAGAAAGAGAAGCAACCCTTTCATCCGAAAGACCTTTGGTTTCGGGGGTTATATATAACAGATTAAAAATTGATATGCTTCTTCAGATAGATGCATCTGTAATATATGGAAAGACTCACGGAAAATATGATATGGAAGTTGTGCTCAATAAGGATCTTGAAGATACATCTGTATATAATGTATATAAAAACAAAGGCCTTCCGCCGGGACCCATCTGTAATCCCGGAAAAGAGTCCATAAGTGCTGCGGCAAATCCTGCATCACATGATTATCTCTATTATCATACAGACGAAAACAAAAAAGACGGAAGTCATATTTTCACCAAAACCTTTGATGAACATCTTGAAACAATGAGTTGATGTGTTAATAGTTTATTGCCGGAAGGGACGATTATGAATTTAGTTATAAAATTATTTTTCGCTTTTGCCCGAATAGGCCTTTTCACCTTTGGGGGAGGATATGCAATGCTTCCTATGATACAAAGGGAAATAGTTGAAACAAGAAAATGGGCAACAGAAGAAGAGATTATGAATTACTATGCTGTTGGCCAATGTACTCCCGGGGTTATAGCAGTAAATACTGCAACATTTGTAGGCAGAAAGGTTGCAGGGATAAAGGGAGCAATATCTGCAACCCTTGGCGTGGTTTTTCCTTCAATTATAATTATCACGGTAATTGCCGCATTCATCCGAAATTTTCTGGAATATGAAGTGGTTTCAAATGCCCTTGCCGGAATTAATGTTGCGGTAAGTGTGCTTGTTACAAGTGCAGTAATAACACTTTGGAAAAAAGGCGTCAAAAATCTTTTCGGAATGGTAATGTTCCTTTTTGCCTTCCTTTTCACACTTCTGACTGATTTGTCTCCCATAATTGTGGTGATTGTCGCCATAGTTTCGGGAATATTATACGGCAAGGTTTCAGAGAAAAAAGGAGGAGAGGATAAATGACAGTATATCTCGCTCTGATTTTTGAGTTTTTTAAGACGGGACTCTTTGCCATTGGCGGAGGTCTTGCAACTCTTCCTTTTTTATATAACATTGCCCAAAATTACACATGGCTTGATTCGTCCATAATGCCTGACATGATAGCAGTTTCAGAGTCCACACCGGGCCCTATAGGTGTCAATATGGCAACCTATTGCGGATATAATGCAGGATATGGCGTGGGCGGAGTTGTAGGGGGAATATTTGGCGGAGTTGTTGCAACACTTGCCCTTGTTTTGCCCTCTTTGATAATCATATTGATTATAGCAAAAGCACTTGATAAGTTTAAATCAAGCAAGCTTGTTGACAATGGCTTCAAAGGACTCAGACCATCTGTATGCGGACTTATTGCAACAGCGGCTCTCACAGTTTTTTCTGAAGCATGTTTAAAACTTGAACTGTATGAAAAAACCAAACATATTATGGATGCAGTAAGCATTGAGGCATTAATCCTTTTCGCTGTTTTGTTTTTTGTGAATAAGAAGTTTAAACTTCATCCCATATGCATAATAATTCCTTCGGCGATCATCGGAATTATTATGAAAGGTTTTTAAATTGCAACAAATTAAAATTTATGTGATAACGGTTATAAAAAGGACAAATCATTTGGTTTGTTCTTTTTGTTTTGGGGAGATAAATTGGAGTTTGTCGAGTTGTTTGAAGATGAATTTTGCACCAGAGCGTTGCCTCCCTTGCCTAAAGGGAGGGGGACCAAACGATAGTTTGGTGGAGGGATTTGAATGTGCACAAATGCAGTATTTATAAGTGTTTGAGTT
>JAZONV010000062.1:0-33548 GCA_045654685.1 Clostridia bacterium
GAGCACGAAGTGCGAACGGATTGCAGAACTTTTCCCCTTGAGGGGCGATGCTTGCCGGTGGCAAGCGATTATCGCCGACCGAATCGAAGATGAGACAGGGGGACCGCTTGCGGTGGATGAGGTGTAAATGAACACAACAAATAATTCAAAACTTACCGGAAATGCAAAATCCTTAAGAAAGAATATGACAAAAGAAGAAAGACATCTTTGGTATGATTTTTTAAAAGAGTTGCCCATAACCGTAAACAGACAAAAGGTGATTGACAAATATATTGTTGATTTCTATATAGCATCAGCAAAAATTGTTGTTGAATTAGATGGTTCACAGCATTATGAAGATGAAAATATCAAAAGTGATATAAAAAGGGACAATTATTTGAAAGGTTTGGGAATAAATGTATTAAGATACAGTAATTTTGATGTAACCCAAAGATTTCAAAGCGTTTGTCAGGATATACTTAATAATATCAATAATACCAGATAGTCCGTAATTATAAGAGAGACACCTCATCAGTCACCTTTGGTGACAGCTTCCCCTCCAAGGGGAAGCCTGAAAATGAAGAAAATCACCCCGTGATTTTTAAGCCAAATGTCTGCGAAGCAGATATATTTTGTGACACCCCAAGAGTGCGTAGCACGATTGGTTGGTGGAACTTATGGCAAAACGTCCAATGAGTGGAGCCCCCTCTTACGGTGCGAACACGAATTGAAGACGATGATGGCCGTGCCGAAGGCATATCATGCACTCGAAAGAGTGTATATCATGACGGCAAAGCCGTCATATCATTTTCCGAACGGAAACAAATCCGTCATATCATTTAACAATTAAACAAGCAAACTTATTTAATTGTTATTAAATAGCGAAAAGCAAGAAATATAAATTTTAACGAAAAACAATTAAAAATCCAGCGCCTTTCGGGTATTCATTTTGTTCTATGTTCCATAATTATGTAGGGCACAGCCTTTAGGATGTGCCGAAAGCGGTTCGTCAAAAATTGCCGAAGCCCTGCATTATACAAACCAGGTGCCGGAAACATAAGTCCTCCAATATTTCAACATCTATGCATTCCTGTGGAGGCAAAAAACCGATATATGGACGTTTTTGATAAGGGATGCACATATATCAGAAAACAATTAACTTTTTACATAGATTTTTCAAAGTATTTTAAAATCTTTTAGAGATTTGCAGAGCCTTAAAAGATTTAAAAATAAAAAATGCATCAATTATGGTGCGTAGGAGGAATTTTAGATGAAAAGATTTTTATCAGTGCTTCTTACAGTAGCAATGCTCTCTACTATGTTTGCAGGTCTCACTGTAATGGCAGACAGCACGGCACCTACAAAAACATATACTGATGTCGATTTTGAAAACTGGAATGCCGGCACACAGCAATTCAAGGAAGGTGCGAATGGATGGGCAGGAGCAACTTCCGGCAATACAATTCAAACGCATCCGGAAAGCAACGGGAAAATACTTAAAATCCCTGTTAGTACAAATCCGTCCAATTATTATGTCAGATACAGACTTCCTGTAGAGAGCAATTATTCTGCTTGTCAGGTTCTCTGGACAGAGATTTCCGTAAAATACGAAGGCGGATTTACAATGTTTGGCTTTGGTGAGAATACAAGTGCTAACTGTATATTTACGATTACTCCTGACGGAAAAGTCGCAAAATTTGTTAATACCGGATATAATAAAGGTATAAATAGCAGTTCAATAATTAATTCAGCACAGCTTGAACTCGGCAAATGGTATCATTTTGTAGCAGCACTTGATTTTACAGATGAAAACGCTGCGACAAATGGTGCACCTCTCTATATCTGGATGAATGGTGAACTCATTGAGAAGGGTGGAAGATCCACCAATTTTAAACCGTCAAATTCATGGTCATACCATAAATTATGGGTGAATGAGGCTGCAACTGAAGGTGTATCAGTATGTCTTGATAACGTAATGGTATATGAAACAGCCAAAATTGACGAACATGCAGTAGACGACTTTGATTTAACTGTCGAAGACAAAAATCCTGAAGATGATATCAGAATTGACGGAAATAAAATCATAGCCGGAAAGGCAACCGTTAAAGAAGTAAAAGAGGCAATACAGGCAGACAACTATGTGTTTGTTAAAAATGGTGTTGCTCTTTCTGATGGTGAGTTGGCTGCCGGTTCGGTAATGACAGTTAACAAAACAGGTGACATTGGTTTCAAACAGTATGATGTAATCAAATTCATTCCCCAGGATATTATAACTTCAACATCTGCAACAGATATCACAGCATCAATAGGAACAGCAAACCCAGCACATCCTGTAAGAGGTATGGTAAATGATGCAATGTCAGCAGATGCAGACATATATAAAGCAAATTGCACTGACACAACCACTCCCTTGGTTGTAACAATTTCCCTTGATGCCTACTATGAACTTCAGTATCTGAAAGTTTACGAAAGACATCTTGGCGGTCAGAGGAGAGTTACTGTTGAACTTGGTAAAAATGGAGAATACACAACCGTTGCTACAAATGCTCCCCTTGCAACCGCTTACTCAATCAGCCCCGGTTATATAGGTATTGGAACTGTTCCTTTCGATATAATCATTGAAAAAGCAGATTCAATCAAACTTACATTTACTGCTGATAGTGCTAACGCTGGACAGAAGACTTATGAAATCTGGGAAATCGAAGCATACGGTGCAAAAACAGGCGATTTGCCAAAAGATATTCTTGCACCAATTGGATCTGAAGGCAGTGCAGTTTCAAATATTTATGCAAGCATAGAATCATCTGCAGCAGCTCACTCTGTTGCAAACCTTGTGGATGGTATAATGACCAGTGATAATTATTACAAATCAAAGTTCGATGTTACAGATGATCTTGAAATTGTAATCAGACTTAATGCATTCTATAGCCTTTCAAAAATCAATATTTTAGAGAGAAAGATGAACAGTACGGATATTGATGTTACTGTAGAACTTGGCAAAAAAGGTGTTTACACATCAGTTGCTAAAGATGTGGATTTATTGAGTAAAACAAGTATTGGTTTGTTAAATGATGTGGAAGCAGATGCTATTCGTCTCACATTCAAATATAACGGTGGAGGAGAAGTATCAAAATATCAGATTTGGGAAATTGAAGCATATGGTGTGAAGGTTGGAGATATCCCGGAACGCGGCAAAATTTCAGGCCCTGTTGGTGAAAGTTCCATAACTTCAATCACCACAAGTATTCCTACATTGGCTGCTGCTCACCCTGTTGCAGGTATGATTGATGGTAACAGAGAGTATGTGAAAGATTTGGGTGGTTCGGATGCCAGCCTTTATAAATCAAATTATAATTTAAGAATGAATCCTCTCAAAGTTCTTCTCACTTTTGACGGAGTTTACAACGTTTCAGATATTAAGGTGTTTGAAAGAAGAAATGGACAGAATCCTGTAACAGTTTCTGTTTTTGCAGGATTGAATGGTGAATTTACAGAACTTATTTCCGATTTCACTCTTACACCGGGAGCCTATACAACTAAAGCCAAGGAAACACCTGTATATATTCCATATACAGATGCAGACTCTGTAATGCTTGTGTTTGAAAATGCAGGTGATTATACCGGCCAAGAAGCGAGTTATCAGATTTCCGAAATTGAAGTATATGGCTCAAGAAGCGGTGATGTTGAAGATACAGGTATCATTCCCGGATACTCCTACTGGGAAGAAACAAACAATTCCATCATTGTTGCATATGCAAATGCAACAGGTGAAGATATCAAAGCAAGTACACTCATCGCTGCATATGAAGGCAACAAAATGGTTGCAGTTTGCAAAGCAAGAGAAATGACAATTCCTGCAGGTTCAGTTATTGCTCAATATTCAATGTCTGTAACAGGCATTAAACAAGAGGGCAGAACCTACAAAGCATTTGTAATGGATTCTCTTGGCGGACTCAAACCTTTGATGAAAGCCGAAATTATCGGATGATAATTTTCTGAAAAAGTAATTCAGAAATAATTTAAAATTAACCCTGTATCACCGGGATGTCTCTTTAAGTTATATAATTAAAGAGACATCCCCGGTGAGAAAGGGATTGTTAAAAAGAAATCAGAAATTTGCAAATTACTGATTTGTGACAATTTAAACAATACATATCCACCCTGTAGGGCACAGCCTTCAGGATGTGCCGCGAGTGGTTCGTTGGAAACAGTTAGCACAAGAAGGCTTGTCGTAACATGCCCGGTCCTACAGTTCACTGTTGCAATGGACAGAAAGATTTCTTTTTACCAAACCTTTTCTCAGTTGTGAATATTTAAAAATAAATTTTGGGAGTGATGAATTTGAAAAAAAGAATGATTTCGACAGTGCTGATAATAGCAATGCTCATTTCGGTACTGTTTAATTTTACTTTAGCAAATGCATCTGTGGTTGAAACCAAAATAAGAGGAATAAACATTCTTTCATATGAGGGCATTGTTTCTTCCATAAAAACATCAATTCCCACAAGGAATTCAACATATCATCCTGCCGAGAAACTGATAGATTCATCTCTTACAGGTGATAACTACTTTAAGACTGACAATACAAAAGACAGAAACAATGATCTTGTTGTTACAATCAATCTTTCGTCAACTCATTTCATAAACACAGTCAGCATATATGAAAGATTTATGGACATAACCTGTACCGATTCTGTGAAAATTGAAATTGGTACTTCTTCTTCAATGAAAGTTGCAGGTGAAAATCTCACCCTCACAAGCGGCGGAACCGGAATTGCAAAGGCATCTCATTTCACTTTCGACAAAGACTATGAAGGTGACATCATAAAAATCACTTTCAAAGGCGGAAAGAGCGGTAAACCATCCTCAGATTCCCAGTTTGAAATTTATGAGATTGAAGCCTATGAGGATGTTAACATTGAAGGGAATATTCTCTCATCTCACACTCAGAATATAACAGCTTCTATCCCCTGCAGTAATTCCACCTATCACTCACCTTCAAAAATGGTTGACGGTTCATTTTCAGGTGATGATTATTATAAATCCAAAAATACCGAGGACGATCTGACAGACCTTGTTGTAACAATAAAACTTGATGTTATATGTCCCATAGGACAAATCAAGATTTTTGAAAGATTCATTTCAACCTATGGTGCGTGCTCCGACGAGGTTTCCATAAAGATTGGAACAGGAACGAACATGACAGAGGTCATAAGCGGACAAAGTCTGAAACCTCTCAACATAACAGGACTTTCCCAGACAGTATTCAACATTGTTCCCCGGGCTTTTGGTGATACAATTGAAATCACTTTCAAAGGCACAGAGGACAGAGGAACAAGCGGTGAATGTACATATCAGATATGGGAAATTGAAGCATATTCCCATGCTGAATCCGAAGTGTATATGTACGGAGGCTCACCGAGAGCAAGAGTTGACGGATATGTGAGAATCATTGACGAGACAAATGCAAATGTTACACCCGAAATTGTTGATTCAAAGTTTATGGTGCCCGTAGATTTTCTTGCAAATGCTCTGAAACTTGACTATGAGGGCACACAAACTTCTGCTACAGTTGGCAATGAGGCATCAAGTGTCACATTCACATCAGGTGACGGAAGTTATACAAAATATGGACATCTCTATGTGTCGGCATCCGACCTTTGTGATGCTTTAGGCATTGGCTATGAAGATGACAACTGCGGACTTTTCCTTGCCGGAAACTTTGCCGAAGTTGACTGGAATAACAGGGCACAGTTCAATGACATAGCCGAAAAACTTCGTGAAGTTGTGTATGGCGGACTTCCCACCCCCGGTGACATTGTAGGAAAACTCAAAGAAGAAAACCCCTCAAATGCTCACCCGAGACTGTTTTTGAATGATGATTTCACCGTGGAAGATTTGCGTGAAAAAGTGAAATCTGAACCATACAAATCCTGGGCGGCAAAAATTATATCATCTGCCCAGTCTGATATTGCAGGCTTGGAAGATGATCCAATAGAATATGAAATCCCTGATGGCGTAAGACTTCTTTCTGTCTCTGAAAGAGCCATGAGATGTGTTCAGAATATTGGATTTGCATATCTTCTGACGGGGGATACCAAATATTCTGATGCGGTAATTGACATTCTTATGACAGTCTGTAATTTTCCCAACTGGAATGAAAAACATTTTCTTGACGTTGGAAAAATGTCTGCCGCAGTTGCTCTTGGCTATGACTGGTGCTATGACAAACTCACCCGGGAACAGAAAACAACAATAAAAACTGCTCTTGTGGAATTTGCACTAAAGCCTGTTATGAAAGACTATAACGAGGAGCAAAGAAGCAGAACCTACTACTGGAGTTCAAAATCTACAGGTGCATATCCCAACAACTGGATTGCAGTCTGTGTTGGCGGAACAACCATGGCAGCCCTTGCCATTGGTGATGAAGACCTTGGAGATTTTACCGACACAGGAAAAGTTATAACAGAAGGTATGGACAGACTAAAAGACCTTTTGGATTCCTATCTTCCCGACGGCGGATTTTTGGATGGCTACAGTTACTGGCGTTTTGCCATGGAATATATCGGAAACTTTGTGGCTTGTATGAATTCAAGCCTTGGCACAGACTATAACATTTCAAAAGCACCGGGACTCTCTGTAACCTTTGAATGGGTTCAGCAGCTCACAGGCCCTGCAGGTCCATTCAACTTTGATACCTGCGGAAGCGCATTTATGGATTCACCCGAGTTCATACTTTTTGGATATCTCACAGGCAAACCTGCCTATGTGGATTTCAGAATAAATGACCAACTTGGTGCAAATTTCATTGCTCCTCATTTTAAAGATATAATATGGTATGATTCGTCAATCAGCCATTCTGATGCAAAACTCCCCTATGAATATATTTCAAGGGGTGCAACGAACGTATATGTAACAAAGAGCGGAAACAGTAAAAACGATGCCTGGGCGGCAATGTATGTTGGCTACCGAAAAAAAGCCGTTGGTGCAATGCAGGACTTTGACGGAACATTTGTTCTTGATATGCTTGGCACACGCTGGGCGATAGATTATGGCGGCGAAGGTCAGACCTATCATAACACAGGCTACAGTTTCTGCGACTACTACATTTGCCGTGCCGAAGGTCACAACACCATCATCCTGACAGAAGGTGACGACCACGACCATGACCCCTATGCCTGCGGAAAACTTTTGAGAAACGATTCAAATGATATAAGTGCCTATGCGGTGTATGACTTCACTGATCAACTTGATGACAAAGGTGCATCTCTTTGGCACAGAGGTATGAAGGTTGACCGTATTTCTCAAAAAGTCACTGTTCAGGACAGAATTGAAATTGCCGACGGCGATTCAATGTTCTACTGGTTTATGCACACAGGTGCTGAAATAGAAATTTCTGATGACGGAAAGGTAGCAACTCTCACACAGTCAGGAAAGCAGATTCAGGCAAGACTCATATCTGATGATGAATCATTGGTTTTCACAGAAATGGCTGCAGATCCATTGCCCGGATCACCCAATCCTGAAATTCAGCAAACAAGAGAAGGCACAAGAAAACTTGCAATTCATTCTGACAGCATTTCAAAGGTTAACATTGCAGTTGAGTTTGTTCCCTTAACCGGCGGAACAACAGATGTTAAAAAAGATGCTCTCACCGATATGAATTCATGGACTCTCAAAAACAGTTCGGGAGTTATTCTCAGTAACGTTGGGACAGGAGCATACGGTGCAGGCGAATATGCCCCCGGAGATACTGTGACAGTTTTTGCGGGCACAAGACCGGATACACAGTTCAGCCATTGGGTAACAGATGGCATAACCCTTTCTGATCCCACAAACCCTGTTCAGACATTTTCGGCACCTTTGGGTATAGTGAGGCTGACAGCGAGATGGAAAGGCAGAGATTTTCTGGATGTCAACTTTGACAACTGGAGATCCGGAGTGCACAATATCAATAGTTCAGGAACGTATGTTGGCTTTAACTGGGCAGGAACTCATCAGGGTAATGCCGTGGCAGAGGTTAGTGAAAAAGACGGAAAAGTTTTGAAAATCCCTGTTGGAACCACATCTGACCAAAAATATTATGTGAGAGCCAGATTCCTTTCGGGTTCACTTCCCCAAACATATGAAACATGCGAAGTTTTGTGGACCGAGTTTTCCATCAAATATGAAGGCGGATTCGTAGGCTTTGGCTTTGGCGAAAATGACAACGCCGCCGGCATTATTAACATAAATAAAGATGGCGAAATTGAAAAATTCACAAAATGGGGCTATGGAGAGGTTGGCGGCAGTAACTACACCCGCGGTCAGGCAATCGAAACCGACCCCCTTGAACTTGGCAAATGGTATCACTTTGTTATGGCTCTTGATTTCACAGATGAGAAAGCCTTGTCAAGAGGAGCTTCTCTCTATGTATGGCTTAACGGAGAGCTCATAGAAAACGGCGGAAGATTTGCCGGCATAAATCCGTCATCGCCATGGAAATATCATAAAATGTGGGTTGATACTTCCGAGGAAGACGGAAAAACCATATATGTGGATAACCTCAGAGTATATGAAACTGTTTCGGTTGATAACCATGCTGAAGAAGAATTTGAAAGCACCAAAATTCCAAAAGATAAGTTCTATGAAGACAATGGAACGGTGTATATTCACAAAGACATGAAGGTGTCTGATATATCGGAAAAAGTTGCTCCTTTAAAAGTTAAGGCTGTAAAAGACGGAAAAGTCCTTTCCTCTTCAGCAACCGTTCCTACCGGTGCAACGCTGTATCTTAATTCCGAAAACGGCAGAGCCTTTTCAACATATAGTGTTGTTACGGATTATACCTGTTCTCTGATAAAGGAAAGTTTCAAACAAAACGGAGACACTTTCAATATCAGTTGCATAAACAATTCAGCTGATTCAATTGATGCAGAGATTATGGTTGCCGTATATGATGGCAATGAACTTTTGAAGGTGACAACACCAAAAGAAGTCACCATTCCCAAAGGAAAGTCTGAAATTGTCGGTATTGACAATTCCATTGCCGCATCCGGTACAGAATATAGAGTATTTATATGGCAGAGTTCAGGAAGTATGAAACCGTTGTCCGTTGTAAATACATTTATAAAATCTTGATAAAATCATCATATCAAACATTTATTCAGGAGGAATTAAAATGAGAAAAAGATTTTTGGCAATGCTTGTGTCACTTATGGTTTTTGCTACAATGCTGTCACCTCTCGGTGCATTTGCCGGTGCAAGCACTGTAACAAAAACATATGCAGATGTAAATTTTGACAACTGGGGCAGTGGAACACATGCTTTGATGAGCGATGGTTCAGATCTTTCGATTGCATGGGATGGAACCCGTACAACACTTAGTGTTGTTGAGGAAAACAGTGCACTTGGTAAGGTTTGGAAAATCCCTGTTACAGAAGGCGACTATAAATATTTTATGAGAGGAAGACTTCTCAGAGGAACAGTTCCTTCAACATACGCAAATTGTGATGTTCTTTGGTCAGAGTTCACCATTAAGTATGAAGGTGGCTTTGTTGGATTTGGTTTCGGTGAAAACGATGCTGCATACAACCTTGTGAGCATAAACAAAGATGGAAATCTTGAAATTGGTACACGTTGGGGATATGGTGAAGTTGGCGGAGGCAATTATACACGAGGAACAGCAATTCCGGACAGTCAACTGGAACTTAACAAATGGTATCATATTGCTGTAGCTGTTGACTTTACAGATGCAAGTGCAACATCTTCAGGAGCTCCTTTCTACGTATGGGTTAACGGCGAGCTGATTTGTGACGGTATGAGAACAGCAGCTATTAAGCCCGGATCTGCATGGACATATCACAAACTTTGGGTTGATACTTCAGCATCGGGCGAAAGAACAGTATATGTTGACAACCTCAAATTATATGAAACTTCAGCAGTTGACAGTCACATAGAAGATGAATATAACGTTAACTTTGAGGATGAAAATCCTGATGATTATATCACAATAGACGGTAGTGAAATTACAACACCATCAAGAGCAACTGTTGCCGATGTTAAAGCGGCATTCCCGGAAGCAAATCTTACATTTATGAAAGACGGCGAAGAAGTTACAGACGATACAATGAGCGTTGCAGGTGTTACAGCATATGTGTATTCCGGAAACGGAATGTATTTTGAAGAATATACCCTTGTGCCTGATTCTACTTTATATTCCGTAACCGTTACAGACAGTTATGCGGATAATAACGGCGCAGGAGAATATTCAGTTGGTGATACAGTTACAATTGAAGCCGGCAGAAGACCGGGCTACAATTTCACAGGCTGGACTGTTGATGGCATTACAGTTGATGATCCTACACAGAAGATACTCACATTTACCATGGATGAAGGTGCAAAATCTTTTGTGGCAAACTGGGAAGTTATTCCTACATATGCAGTTGAGGTTACAGATAGTTTGGCAGAGATCAGCGGTGCCGGTGAATATGCCGAAGGCGAAGAAGTAACAGTTGATGCAGGTGAAAGGGTAGGATATGAATTCCTCGGATGGACTGTTGAAGGTATTGAAGTTGCTGACCTTATGGCAAAAACAATCACTTTCACAATGGATACAACACCAAAATCATTTACTGCAAATTGGTATGTTATTCCAAAATATACAGTAGAAATTTCAGGAAGTTATGCTGAAAATTCCGGCGCAGGCGAATATTTCGTGGGCGATGTTGTAACAATCAGCGCAGGTGAAAGAGAAAAAGCAGAGTTTAACCGTTGGAAACCCTATGGCGTAAAAGTTGAAAATGCATATAATGAAACAACAACCTTTGTTATGCCTGAATCCGATGTTAAAGTTATTGCAAGCTGGTACACCTTCTCATCCACATCCGGTGGCGGCGGAGGCGGTACCCCCGTTTCCTATACCATCAGTTTTGAAACAAACGGTGGAACAGAAATTGAAGCTGTAAAAGTTGAAAAAGGACAATATGTCTACGTTGCTGATCCTGTTAAAGAAGGATACTACTTTGATGCATGGTATTTTGATGAAGCATTGACACAAAAAGTTCCATCAGCATACAAAGCAGAGAAAAAAGTTACACTCTATGCAGGTTGGGTTGATGAATCTGAAGTTGAAGTAAAAGAAGAACCAAAAGCAGAAAAGGAAGAATGGCAGAATCCTTTCAATGACGTAAAATCTTCTGCATGGTATTTTGATTCTGTTAAATATATGTATGAAAAACAGTATTGTGATGGTTTCGGTTGGGGACAGTTCGGACCCGATGTCAGCCTTTCAAGAGCAATGCTCGTAACAATTCTCTACAGAGTTGAAGGTGAACCTGAAGTTGAAAAATCCGGCGGATTTGCAGACGTTGCAAGTGGTTCATGGTATGAAAATGCTGTTGAATGGGCATCTGCAAAGGGAATAGTGTCAGGTTATAACGCTTATACATTCGCTCCCGATGACCTCATCACAAGAGAGCAGATTGCAACAATTCTCCACAGATATGCGTCCTTTAAAGGTCAGTCAGTTGCAGAAAGCAAAGACATTTCTGCATTTGATGATTTTGGTGCAGTATCATCTTTTGCGAAAGATGCACTTTCATGGACAGTTGCAAAAGGCTATATCAGCGGTAGATCAGAGACAGAACTTGCTCCTCAAAACAGCGCAACAAGAGCTGAAGCAATGACAATTCTCTACAGATTTATTAATAAATAAGAAGTTTCGACAAAAAAATGAGCAGTCTCTTTAATATGCTTTAGAGAGACTGCTCTTTTATTATGAATATAATCACAAAAAAGGGTTGTATTTGCCGTCTTTAAAGAAGCGGCAAATACAACCCTTTATATATCAGTTTTGCTTTTGTACCATCTTATACTCGTCATAGAATCTGAAATAGGGACAAGACGATCTGCTTTGATAAAATCTTGCCATTTCGTCCTCATCCATATTCATAATGCACACATATTCTTCCCAGTCTTCGTCATAGTCATAATATGCACACATTTCGCATTGACTTTGTATGGTTGGTTTCTTGTCTTTCTTTTCCATAACATTAGTTACCTGAAGGCATTTTGAAAGAATCTTTTAATGTTGCGGTGAGGTTGAAGATGAGGTTATCTTCACTTGAATATTTATCAACAGCAAAATATCCGTTTCTCATAAACTGGAAGCATTGACCTTTTGTTGCACATTTAAGGTCAGCATCAATTTTGCAGTCTTTCAAAACAACAAGTGAATCGGGATTTAAGTTTTCGAGATATTCATCCACATCACCGGGGTTCGAAGTGAGGAAAAGCTTGTCATACATATTAACTGTTGCTGATGCACAGTTGTTTGCATCAACCCATTGGATTGTACCTTTAACCTTTCTTCCGTCAGGGGAGTTTCCGCCTTTTGAAAGTGGATCATAGGTGCAGATGAGTTCTGTCACTTCTCCATTTTCATCTTTGATGATTTCTTTCACCTTTATAAAGTATGCGCCCTTGAGACGTACTTCATTGTCGGGAGTGAGTCTTTTGTATCCCTTAACGGGAACTTCCATAAAGTCGTCTTTTTCAATGAAAATATTCTTTGAAAAACTAATTTCTTTTGTTCCTGCATTTTCATCGTTGGGGTTGATTTCAACGCTTAAAAGTTCGCTTTCGCCTTCATAGTTCTCAATAGTAACTTTTAGGGGGTGAAGAACTGCCATGGCACGAGGCGCATTTTGGTTTAAGTTTTCTCTCACACAATGTTCAAGCATCTGGAAGTCAACAACGCTGAAAGATTTTGCCACACCGATTCTTTCTGCAAAATCAAGAAGTGCTGCGGCAGGATAGCCTTTTCTTCTCATACCTGAAATTGTTGACATTCTGGGATCGTCCCATCCGTCTACAATGCCTTCTTTTACAAGTTTTAAGCATTTTCTCTTACTTGTCAGAGTGTTTGTGAGATTGAGTCTTGCAAATTCAATCTGACGTGAAGGTTCTTCAAAGTCACAAGCCTTTAACACCCAGTCATAAAGAGGTCTGTGGTCTTCAAATTCCAAAGAACAAAGGCTGTGTGTAACACCTTCTGCTGTGTCAGAAATGGGGTGTGCAAAGTCATACATGGGATATACACACCACTTGTCACCTGTGCGGTGGTGGGTTGCGTGAAGAACACGGTAGATAACCGGGTCACGCATGTTCATATTTCCTGATGCCATGTCAATCTTGGCTCTTAAAACTCTTTCGCCGTCGGCAAATTCGCCGTCGGTCATTTTTTGGAAAAGTTCGAGGTTTTCTTCAACGCATCTGTCCCTGTAGGGGCTTTCTTTTCCGGGTTCTTTCAATGTTCCGCGGTACTCTCTGATCTCTTCTGCAGAAAGGTCATCAACATAGGCAAGACCTTTTTTGATGAGTTTTATTGCACAGTCATATATAATCGGGAAATAGTCTGATGCATAATATACATTGTCCCACTCAAATCCAAGCCATTTGATATCTTCCATGATTGAGTCAACATATTCCACGTCTTCTTTTGTGGGGTTTGTGTCATCAAAACGGAGGTTACATGTTCCGTTAAATTTCTTTGCCATGGAAAAGTCAATGTTTATTGCCTTAACGTGACCGATGTGGAGATATCCGTTTGGTTCAGGGGGAAAACGAGTCTGAACTTTTGAATATACACCATCGGAAAGATCTTTTGTTATGGCGTCATTAATAAAATTTGATACTACATATTCGTCCATTGTTATGTCTCCTTTATCCAAGAGCCTTAATAGCTCTGTCAATTCTTTCAATAACCTTATCTTTTCCGAGAGTCTTCATAATTGAGCAAAGGTCGGGGGATTTTGTTCTGCCGGTTACGGCAACTCTCAAAATGTTGCTCACATCACCAACGTGTCCTTTGAATGATTCGGGGTTTTGCTTATATTCCTTAACTTCTCTTGCAAATCCCATCTCTCCCGCAAGGTCTTTGAGAGTGTCGAACCACACCTGGTTGTCTGCATTTTCATCATACATAGACTTATACTTTTCAAGCATATTTTTTGCATCTTCTTTTGAAACATTTTCAACTTCTGCATATTCGCCGTCGAAGAGTTCATCAAACATAAATGAAAAGGCATCTCTCACTTCTGACCACTTTCCGATATCTTTTCTCGGCTTGTCGGGGTTACGGTCAAAACCAAACATTTTAACAGAAAAATCTTTGTCTCTTGTGAGAAGTCCGAAAAGTTCTTTATCATATTTTTCTGCCCATCCGACAGCAAGGTCATACACCTTTTCGGATGTGTAGGAAGCAATTTTGTTTTTGCAAACATCATTTAATTTCACAAGGTCAAAAAGGGCGCCTGAATTGCTCATTTTGTTCATTTCAAGTTTAAATTCTGACCAATGGGCATTTTTGTTCGCTTTTCTGAAATCTTCAAAGGTATAGTTTGCAAGGTTCAAAAGATATTCAATAACTCCGTCTGCAGGATAGCCCTCTTCGTCATAGTAGGTAACCGCAGCTTCAGGATCTTTTCTTTTTGAAATTTTTCTTTTTCCGCCCTCATCCTCTTTCATTATGGGAGCTATATGGGCATATTTGGGAGCTTTCAGTCCAAGCATATAGAACATCTGGAGATGAATTGGAATTGAAGAAATCCACTCGTCTCCTCTTATGACATTTGTTGTTCCCATGAGATAGTCATCAACAACGTGAGCAAAGTGATAGGTGGGAATTCCGTCAGACTTCAGGATTACAACATCAACTATATTTTCAGGCATTTCAATTTTGCCTCTGATACCGTCTTTGAAAGATATTTTTCTCTCTTCCGAGCCGGGAGATTTGAGACGGAGAACATAGGGGAGACCGGAATCTATTTTTTCTTTTATTTCATCATATGTGAGGTTTCTGCATTTTGCAAATTCGCCCCAATATCCCGGAAGAAGTTTTTCTGCTTCCTGCTTTTCTCTTATTGCACCAATTTCTTCTTCGGTGCAAAAGCAAGGGTATGCCATGCCTTTTTTTACAAGTTCTTTTGCAAAGCACTGATAAATTGCGGCTCTTTCGCTTTGTTTGTAGGGGCCGTATTCGCCTTTTTGCTCATCAAAGCCTACAAAGCCTTCATCAATGCTGATTCCAAATCCTAAAAGGCCTTCCAGGATTCTGTCAACACCGTTTTCCACTTCTCTTTTTTTGTCGGTGTCTTCAATTCGAAGAATAAACTTTCCGCCGCTCTGGTGAGCAATACGTTCAGAGATGAGTGCGGCAAAAAGGCCGCCAATGTGAAGAAAACCTGTGGGACTTGGTGCAAAACGTGTGATTTTGGCATCCTCGCCAAGTTCTCTTTTGGGGTAAAAGCTATCATAATCTGCCGGAACCTTGTCTATGTGAGAAAAAAGAAGTTCGGCAAGCATATTGTTATCCATAATATCAACCTTTCGTAAAATGTATAAATTTATGCACATATACATCAATTATACTACAGGAAACCTGATTTGTCAAAAAAAATATACACTAAATATATATTATAAGAAACAGGCAGAAAAACAATAAATTTTTCTGCCTGTTGTAGGATGTATAAATATTAATTTTCTTTATGCGGTAATGCTTTTTTCCTCGCACACCGGACTGATGCCGTCAAAGCCGTCCCACAAAAATGCCTTGATGGTATTTCCTTTTATATATTCAAGCCCAAGACCGTCTGAGCCAAGAGAAACCTCTGAAGATTTGGTAACGTTTATGGTTTTGGTATCAACAACTTTTTCGCCGTCATAGCTTACCACAAGTAGTGTTGCAGATGTATTGGGAGCGATTTCAATAATCACCTTGTCTGTTGAAAATTCAATTGATGAACCTGATGAATAGTGGAGTGTATATTTATGCTTTGATGTTGTTGCACCTGCTCCAAAATCCCATGAATTTCCTTTTGTCACATTGTTCCACATATTTTGCGTTCCTGCATAATATATATTCTCTAATCTGCGACATCCCTCAAATGCCTCGCGGGTGATATCGGAGATGCTTGCAGGGAGATACACATTTTTGAGGTTTTCGCAGTAATAAAAGGATTGAGAATAGAGTATCTTTGTTCCGTGAGGGAAGGAAATCTCACTCAACATGGGACATTTGTAGAAGGTGTATGATGAAACATGTTCAAATCCCTTTCCAAAGCTTGCACTCACCAGAGCGGGATATTGATAAAATCCGTATGATGGGGCGTTTTTAACTCCATCTCCGAAAACAACTTTTTCTATTTCATCCTTGTAGAAATACCAGGGTGCTTCTTCGGGGGAATTCAAATAATCTATTTCGCCTGTTCCCGTAATTTCAAGGGTTTTTGTCTCGGGTGAATAGAGCCATGAAATTGTGTCACTCACATTTCCTGAAGTTGGGTTTTCCTCGCCGAAATGAATGACTACGTTGGAATTCCAACTTGAACCAACGGCAACATTTCCCCAGGCAATTTCACTTCCTGCATAGTATATATCACTAAGGGCAGAACATAAGAAAAATGCCGAGCTGCCAATAGACGTGAGTCCTTTTGGGAGATTTATGCTTTTAAGGGATGAACAGTATGCAAATGCATCTGAGCCGATGGTCGATATGCTTTCGGGCAGAGATACACTTTTAAGTGATGAACAATAGAAGAAGGCGTAATTACCCACGTTTGTTATCTCACCGTCTATGACAATGGTTTCTATAGCACGGCTACATGAATTCCAAGGAACTGAAGATGATGATGTCCAGTCGGTCATCTTTCCGCTTCCTGAAATCTCAAGAGTTTTATTCTTTTCACGGTAAATCCATGTGATATTATCTCCGCACTTGCCTGACAGGTAGTTTTCTTCGCCGTAGTTTATGGTATATGTACCCTTACTTGTGGATTTGCCTGCATTATATGCCCAGTTTGTATTTTGGGTGATGGCATTCCATGCATTCTGATTTCCTGCAAAGTATATATCTGCAAGATTTTTGCAATCATAAAATGCTTCCTTGTCAAGTATTGTGAGGGATTTGGGCAGATAAACTTCTTTAAGGGCTGTGCAGTTTTTAAATGTTGCCTGACTGATTTTGGTTATTCCCTCATTTATTGTCACGCTCTCAAGACCTGTGCAGTTGTAGAACAGATATGTATTTGTATAGGAACATTTTGCCGAAACTACCGCATTTTTCATTGAGGTACATCCGCTGAATGCATATGTTCCCAGAGAGGTTACGCTTTCGGGTACGGTTATTTCTTCAAGAGATGAGCAGTCTCTGAATGCATTTGATGCGATTGTTGTCAGACTGTTTGGAAGGGTTACACCGTTAAGGGAAGAGCAACCCATAAACGCACGGTCTTCAATTTTTGTTATTTCCGTCGGAAAAGCAACACTTTCAAGATTTGTGCAATTATAGAAAGCATACTGACCCACACTTGTTATACGACTGTCAAATTCAACTGATTTAATGAGATGCCTGTAACTGTACCAGGGAGTGTTATTGGACACATATTGTGAAGACATTGCTCCGCTTCCCGTAAGGACAAGTTTCATCTGTTCTTCATAAAGTTCCCAGGTGATATTTGTGCCAAAGTAGCCTTTATATATCTTTTCTTCAACGGGGTAGAGTGTATATGTTCCATTTGTGGTTTTTCTTCCTGCATTGTAGTCCCAGTTTTCGCCTTTTTCAATTTCATTCCAGCGTATTGTTTTTGAGGGATAGTGTATTTCTGAAAGGTTTATGCATCCCGAAAACGCACTTTTTCCGATGCTTTCAAGACTTTGAGGGAGATATGCCACAGAAAGTGACGAGCAGTTTTCAAAGGCTGAATCGCCGATGGAGAGCGTATTTTCCCAAATTTCAACTTCTCTGATTCCCGAAAGGTCTTTGAATGCATAATTTCCGATTTTTGATATTTTGCCACCAATATAGAGAGACTGGATATTGTTTTTGAAGTTATACCAGGGCGGAAGATTGGAAGAAGTCCAGTCATACATTTCTCCCTCGCCATCAATAACCAGATGGTTGTCATCAAACACAAACATCCATGTGACACCCTCGCCGCATATGCCTTCCATGAAATCCGAATAATTTATGGTATAGGTTTTGTTCGGTGTCGCCGAACCTGCACTTGCATCCCAGGATTTTCCGCAGTATATACTTTTCCATTTAACTTGAGATGAAGCATAGTTGATGTCTGATAGATTTGTGCATCCGTAGAAGGCGTAGTCGCCGATTTGAGAAAGAGACATGGGAAGGCTGACCTCAGAAAGTTTGATAAAATTCTGGAATGCATAATTTCCGATGGTTGTGACCCCTTCTGATATTTCAACGGTTGTTATCTTTGAATAGCCGCTCCAGGGAACAGACTTTCCGTCATACCATGTGTTCATAGCTCCCGTTCCTGATATTTTCAATGTTTCATTACTTGAGCGGTATTCCCATGTGACATTTGCACCGCAACTTCCCGAAGCATCAGGACCTGTAATGTGAAGGGTATATTTGCCGTTAGCGGTTCTCTGACCTGCGTTCTGATCCCAGCTGGTCATTTTCGATATAGAATTCCACTGTCTGGTGTTTCCGGTAAAGTATATATTTTCAAGATACATACAATTTGCAAAGGCACTGGTGTAAATTTGTGTAACTGAAGATGGAAGTGTTATGTTTTTAAGATAGGTGCAGTTGTTGAACGAAACGGAGCCTATGGTTTCAAGACCTTGGGGCAATATGACTTCTGTGAGACCACGGCAGTAGGCAAAGGCATTTGTGTCGATAGATATAAGACCTTCACCCAAAGC
Source organism: Clostridia bacterium (assembly GCA_045654685.1). GTDB lineage: Bacteria > Bacillota > Clostridia > UMGS1810 > UMGS1810 > RGIG1828. The sequence continues at coordinate 18,691 of JAZONV010000062.1, forward strand.
AATTTCTGTAAGTGCAGTACAACTATAAAAGGCAGAGTTCCCTATTTTTTGAACTCCCTCTTCCACTATGACCTTTTTCAGAGTTTCACACTGATACATTGCATGGCTTCCGATGGATGTTGCTCCTTTTTTTACTACAAATGTTTCTATCTCGTCTATGTAGATATACCAGGGGAGCTGGGATTGACTATACCAGTCATTCATATCTCCGCTTCCCGTGATGGTGAGAGTTTTATCAGATTCTGAATATGTCCACACAAGGGTTTTTCCGCAAGAGCCTGTGGCAGGATTTTCTTCACCGTAGTGAACAGTATAGGTTTTATTTGCCGTGCTTTTTCCTGCATCCTTCGCCCAGTTTGTACCTTTTGTAACTGTCAGCCATGTGACTTCGCTGCCGCCATAGTATATGTCTGCAAGAAGTGTACATCCTGAAAAGGCATAGTCGCCAATGTTTGTGACTGACTTTGGTATTGTCACTTTGGTAAGGGCAGAACAGCTTAAAAATGTACTTGCACTGATTGTTGTAATCCTTTCCGGAATTGTGATTTCCTTAAGGGAGGAACAGCTTGCAAAGGCGGAATCTTCTATTGTCAGAAGGTTATCCGGCAAGTTGATATCACCAAGACCGGTGCAGTTTCTGAATGCATTTTTCTTTACTGTAGTCAGGCTATCGGGCAAAACAGCGGTTTTGAGGGATGTACAGTTGTAAAACATACCTGTCGGAATGGTGGTAATATTTGCATTTACCACTGCACTTTCAAGTTTTGAACATCCGGAGAATGCACTGTCACCAATACTTGTTACAGATGAGGGAATTGTTATACTTGTGAGTACGTTACAATATATAAATGCAGAGGAACCTATTGTTTCAAGGCCTTCAGGCAGTTTTATTTCTTCCAAGTATCCGCAGTTATAAAATGCCTGGGTTCCGATGCTTTTAAGAGTGCCCGGAAGATTTATCTCCTCAAGGTAAAAACATCTGTAGAATGTGTAACTAAGGATTTCGGTCACGCCATCGGGAATGGTGATACTTCCTTTCCATGATGTACAATTGTAGAATGCAGATCCGCCAATTGAGGTGAGGGTTGAAGGAATGTTTATGGATTCAAGGGCAGAACATCCATAAAATGCAGATGCGCCGATTGTGGTGAGACCTTCGGGAAGACTGATTCTTGTAAGAGAGGTGCATCCGTCAAATGCAGATTTGCCAATGGTGGTGATGGTTGATGGAATATTTATTGTTGTCAGCTTGGTCATATCTTCAAATGCATAGTCCATAATGGAGGTTATACCTTCAGACATTTCAACCTTCAATATCTGATTTTTGTAGGTTGTCCAGTAGGACGGTTTTTTGGCATTCATATCGCCTGTACCGCTTATTTTAAGGAGTCCTGTTTCAACCCACAATTCCCATGTGACGTCATCGCCGCATTTCCCAAAATAGTCGCCGTCGGGTCCGAAGGTGACGGTGTATGTGCCGCCTGCAGTGTCTCTGCCTGCGTTTTTGTCCCAGTCAGTTTCTTTTGTGACCTTGCCCCACTTGGTTTCTGAACCTGAAAAATCAATGGTTTCAAGGTTGTAGCAATAGGCAAAGGCGTCGTAATAAATCTTTTCCACGCTGTTTGGAATAGACACGGTTTCAAGGGACGTACAATTTGTAAATGCCTGCTCATATATGCCTGTTGTTCCTTTTGGAATGTTGATACTTTTGAGGGATATACAGCCGGAGATTGACAGCTTACCAATATATAGGAGATTTGACGGCAGATTAATTTTTTCCAAAGTAACGCAGTCTGCAAGAGAAGATGGACCAACATAGGTAACAGTATCCGGGATTGTATATTCCTTGGCGGTTTTCCCCCTGGGGTATTTAATAAGAGTGGTAATTTCCTTGTTGAATAAAACACCGCCTATAGATGCGTAGGACTCACTTTCATCGGAAACGTGTATGTCTGTGAGAGCACGACAATCTGAAAACGCAGAGGAATCAATAGAGGTTACGCTTGCGGGGATGTTAATGATTTCAAGGGATTTGCAGGATGAAAATGCACCTGGTCCGATTGTTAAAAGTCCCTCGGAAAGATAAACGTCAGTAAGTGAATCACAAATAGAGATGGCGCCTGACTTGATTTCCTTAACACTTGATGCAAGTTTGATGGTTTTTATATTGCGTAGCAGGCAAAAGGCATCATCGCCTATGGTTTCGATTCCCTCCAGAACTTCAACAGAGAGGATGTAGTCTTCCCATACTTCCCAGGGGGGAGGGCTGATTACGGCTCTGTAGTCAGATATGGCTCCTGTTCCGCTGACAATTAGTTTTCCTGTGGCATAATCAAAATTCCAGACAGCACTTTCTCCGCACTCTCCAAAAGTTGGTGTGTCTGTGTCGGGGCCTGAGCCCGAACAGGACAGAGTGTATTTTCCTTTTGTGGTGTTGGCACCGGCATTCTGATCCCAGTTTTCTCCTTTTGATATCATGCTCCATTCTATTGCCGGGCCTGAATATAACATATATTGAAGTGCATAGCAATTTGCAAAGGCATATTCGCCTATACTTTTAACATTGGCATATATGGTGAGTGATCCAAGAGTCTGACAACCATAGAATGCATACGCTCCAATTTTTTTCGTCATTGTGGGAAGAAGCAGGGCAGAAAGGGAAGAACAGAGTGCAAAAGCATAGTCTTCAATATTCACAATGCAATTGGGAAGAGTAATGATTGCCAGGGATGCGCAACCATAGAATGCACCTTCACCTATGGTCTCGAGAGTTGATGAGTCGGCAAATTTGACAATAGCAATGGGGTTCATATTTCTGAATGCCCAGTCACCAAGCTTTGTCACTCCGTTTCCGATGTTCAAAGTAATTGCAAAATAGCGGTATCTCCACCAGGGGAGGATGGTATCTTTGTAGTCATACATTTCCCCTTCACCGCTTATGGTGAGAGTGCAGGCGGTAGTGTCAATTGTCCAGGTGAGATTATCACCGCATTTCCCTGAGTATGTAGGTTCAACGGTTGTTCCGAAATATATGGTGGCTTCTCCTGCTTCGGTGTCCGTTCCTGTGCCAAGATACAGATATTTTCCAAGCTCTATACCATCCCACATACGCTGGGGTCCTTCATAATTTATGGTTGAAAGATGAATGGCATATACAAATGCATGGTCTTTGATTTCATATATGTTTAGCGGAATGTCAATTTGTGTAAGATATTCATTGTCGGAAAAGGCATAGGATTCAATTATGCCAACGGTGTCGGGGATGGTATATGTATTTCCTGTCTTGTTTGCGGGATAGGCAACAAGAACGGTCATATCTTTTGAAAAAAGCACACCGCTTTGTGTGGTATAGGAGGGGTTGTCGCTATGAACAACAAACTCTTCAATCATTGTGCAGTAGGGGAAGGGTGCATCAGATAAGGCGGTCACGTCTTTTCCTATGTGCACACTTGTAATGTATTCTCTCACTTTCATCCACGGAACCTTTGTGGCTTCATAGTCAAACATTTCGCCCTCACCGTCAAGGAGGAGCACTCCTGAAGAAACATCCAGAGTCCATGTGAGACCTTCGCCGCAATCTCCGCTATAGGAGCTTGCAACATCGCCGTAGTAAAACACGTAACAGCCATCAGCTGACGAACCTGCACCTTCAAAGGCGTTTTCTCCCATTAACACAGATTCCCACATTTTTTGGGTGCCCGAGAAATAGACTTTGGTAAGATTGGGAGTATATGCAAATCCATATGCACCGATTTCGTAAACATTGAGTTCTATATTAACCGATTCAAGATAGGGATTTCCAAAGAAAGCAAACATATCAATGGTGGTCACGCTCTCGGGAATTGAAAAAGAGCTTCCCGGCTTTCCTGCGGGGTATGCAATAAGGTTTGTTTTGTTCTTGTTGTAGAGAACCCCGTCTACAGAGCAGAAATATGAACTTTCGTCTGCAACGGTTATGGCATCGATCATAGTGTCATTACAAAAAGCTCCGAGACCGATGCTTGATATGTTTTTGCCGATGTGCATTTCTTTCAATGCAGGGCAATATGCAAATGCGGTTGCTCCGATACTTGTAAGTGTGTCGGGTAAAGACACGGATTCAAGCTTTGATGAACCATAGAAGGAAGATTTTCCAACGGAGGTGATACCTTCGCCAAGTTCAACATAAACAATATCTTCACGAACCGAAGCCCATGGAACATCCGTGTAACTTGCATAATCCGGAATTGCTCCTGTGCCTTCAATTGTAAGAACCTTTGTGTCGGAGTCATACGACCATGAAATTTCTTCTGTGACCGATTCTTTTGCTCCAAGAGAGATATTCCCGGGAATAAGCGACACAATCATCACCAGGGAAACAAAATATGCAATAAACTTTGATGCAGAAATTTTTTTCATCATACATCCCACCCAATATAAAAATTACATAATTATATATAGTTTAACATATAAAATGTGATTTTGCAATAGTACTCGGTTTGTGAATTTAACCATTTGACTTTATGGATGATTTATTATATAATATTATTTTGGAAACAATGTATATATTGAATTTCAAAACACAGACAAATTTAGCGAAAGGTCAGTGATTGATATGACAAAAATTGATATTTTTTCGGGATTTCTCGGGGCAGGCAAAACAACTCTCATAAAAAAACTCATAAAAGAAGCCTACGAAGGAGAAAAACTTGTTTTAATAGAAAATGAATTTGGTGAAATAGGTATAGACGGCACCTTTATGCAGGATGCAGGAATTGAAGTGACAGAAATGAATTCAGGATGCATTTGCTGTTCTTTGGTTGGAGATTTTGGCGAGGCTCTGAAAAAAGTTCTCACAGAATTTGCCCCTGACAGAATTCTCATTGAGCCATCGGGTGTAGGAAAACTTTCGGATGTTATAAAGGCGGTTAAGGGAATTGATGCTGATGATGCATACCTGAACTCTCTCACAACAGTTGTTGATGCAGGAAAATGCAAAATGTATATGAAAAACTTTGGTGAATTTTTCATAGATCAGGTGGAAAATGCGAAAGCCGTAATTTTCAGCCATGCAGATACGGCAGGGGAAGAAAAAACCGAAAATGCAATTTCACTTGTGAAAGAGAAAAATCATGATGCCATAATCATTTCAACACCCCTTGACAAAATTTCGGGCAAGGATATTCTGGAGGCAATTGAGGGAACAGTTACCCTTTCAACGGAAATGGAGAAACTCAAAGAAGAAAGTCATCATCACCATCATGATGAAGAATGCTGTTGCCATGAACACCATCATGATGAAGAATGTCATTGCCATGAGCACCACCACGATGAAGAATGTCATTGCCACGAACACCACCACGATGAAGAATGTCATTGCCATGAACACCACCACGATGAAGAATGTCATTGCCATGAACACCATCATGACGAAGAATGTCATTGCCACGAACACCACCACGACGAAGAGTGCTGTTGTCATGAGCACCACCACGATGAAGAGTGTCATTGCCACGAACACCACCACGACGAAGAATGTCATTGCCATGAACATCACCACCATCATGCTGATGAAGTGTTCACAAGCTGGGGCAAAGAAACAAGCAAAAAATATGACAGAGAAGAAATAGAAAATATATTGAATGAACTTTCAAAGGAAGAATACGGAATGATTCTCCGTGCAAAGGGAATTGTGGCATCAAATGGCGATGAATGGATACACTTTGATTATGTTCCGGGAGAGGCAGATGTGAGATTTGGCTGTGCGTCGGTTATCGGCAGAATCTGTGTTATAGGCTCTAATATCAATGAAGAAAAAATATCGGAACTCTTTTAATTTTTGAAAGAAGGAATATAAATGGCAAAAGAAATACCCGTATATCTTTTCACCGGTTTTCTGGAATCGGGAAAAACAAAAACAATTCAGGAAACTCTCTCTGACAGAGAATTCAATGCAGGGGAGAAAACCCTTCTTCTCGTATGCGAATTTGGCGAAGAAGAATATGACACACAAAGTTTTGAGGGAACAGAGGTTTTTGTTGAAGAAATTGACTCTCCCGAAATGCTTTCTCAAAAATACCTTTCTTCTCTGGAGAAAAAGTATAAGATAGACAGAGTATTGATTGAGTATAACGGAATGTGGATGCTTGATACTCTCTATAATGCCATTCCCAAAAACTGGCTTATATATCAGCAGCTCTTTTTTGTGGAATGTGCCACATTTGTAAATTATAATAACAACATGCGCTCACTTGTTGTGGACAAACTCACAAATTGTGAACTTGTGGTCTTCAATCGTCCTTCTGATTCAACCGACAAAGAAGAATTTCACAAAATTGTAAGAGGAGTTACAAGAAGGGCAAACATTTGTTATGAATATCAGGACGGCACTTTGGAATATGATAATGAAGAGGACCCGCTTCCTTTTGACATTGATGCTCCCATAATTGAAATAGGTGACAGAGACTATGCTCTCTGGTTCAGAGATTTTTCTGAAGATGTGAATAAATATATTGGAAAAACCGTTAGATTCAAAGGAATTATGGGCGTGCCCAAAAAGATAAAACCGGGGTGTGCAATCTGCGGAAGACACGTTATGACATGCTGTATAGACGATTTGGAATTTAAAGGTCTTGTCTGCACCGATATTCCCCCTATGTTTGAGCTGAAAAATCGTATGTGGGCAATTGTGACCGCTTCCATAAAAAGAGAATTTCATGAACTGTACGGAAAACCGGGGCCTGTGCTTCACGTTATGCAGATTGAAGCATCAGATGCTCCCCGGCAGGAAGTTGCAACATTTTTCTGACGACCTAAAAATTCCCATATAAGGAGATATATATGAATTTCCCCGAACTTATTTTGCTTGGTGCAGGGCTTGCCATGGATGCATTTGCCGTGGCAGTCTGCAAAGGGCTTTGCATGAAAAAAATAAATTATGGTCAAGGTGCAATGATTGCTCTGTTCTTCGGAGCATTTCAGGCATTAATGCCATATCTTGGATATCTTCTCGGAAATACTTTTGCAGGATTTATCGGTGGAATCGATCATTGGATAACTTTTGCACTTCTTTCCTACATTGGCGGAAAGATGATGTATGAATCAATTCATTCCCATGATGAAAGTCTATCTTGTCCCGTAAAATTCAAACTTGACTACAAAGAGCTTTTCGTTCTTTCTGTTGCCACAAGCATTGATGCTTTTGCAGTTGGGGTGACATTTTCTTTCGGGAAAAGCATTAACATTTTCAAAAACATTTCCGTAATCGGAATTACAACTTTTATAATTGCATTTTTAGGTGTCATAATCGGAAACACCTTTGGTGCAAAATATAAAAACAAAGCGGAATTTGCCGGAGGGCTGGTTCTTGCAGTTTTAGGCATAAAAATTTTGATTGAGGGTATTTTGTGATGGGAGATAAGTGCAATCTGTGCCCAAGGAATTGCGGCGCAAGCAGAAGTGGCAAAAAAGGATATTGCAATGTGGGTGATTTGCCCGTCATTTCAAGAGCGGCAAAACATATGTGGGAAGAACCTTGCATTTCGGGCAAAAACGGCTCGGGAACCGTGTTTTTCTCCGGTTGCAATCTTGGTTGCATATATTGTCAGAATCACAAGATTTCAAGGGGTGAGGCAGGAATTGAAGTAAGCCTTGACAGACTTGTGAAAATATATCATTCCCTGGAAAATGCAGGGGTTCACAACATCAACCTTGTCACCGGCTCTCACTATGTTTTGCAGATTGCAAAATCTGTTGAAACAGCAAAAAAAGAAGGAATAAAGATTCCTTTCATATACAATACAAGCTCCTATGAAAAGGCAGAGACGTTAAAAATCCTTGATGGTCTTATAGATGTGTATCTGCCCGATTTTAAATATTATGACAAAACCACTTCCGGTAACTATTCAAATGCACCGGACTATCCCGAAACTGCCAAAGGTGCAATTGCGGAAATGGTGAGACAGCGCCCTTGTGTGGAATTTGACTCTGAAGGCATGATACAAAAGGGCGTCATAATAAGACACATGCTTATTCCCGGTCATGTTTATGAGGGAAAAAGGATAATGAAATATCTTCGGGAAACCTATGGTGATAGTGTGCTCTACAGCATTATGAGTCAGTATACCCCTTTGAGGGAATTTGAAAAATATCCGAACCTTTCCCGAAAGGTGAGAAAAAAAGAATATGATTCTCTGGTGGATTTTTGCCTTGAACTTGGCATGGAAAATGCCTACATTCAGGAAGGGGATGCCGCCAAAGAGAGTTTCATACCTGATTTTGATGAAGGAAAAATCGTGGAGGAATAATTATGCAGGAATATTACGCAGGAAAATATGATGTTGCCGTAATTGGCGGAGGTCATGCAGGATGCGAGGCAGCACTTGCAAGTGCAAGGCTTGGCGTTTCCACAATAATGTTTGTCATAAATATGGACACCGTTGCCAACATGGCGTGTAACCCTTGTATCGGAGGTACGGCAAAAGGTCACCTTGTTCGTGAAATAGACGCCCTTGGCGGAGAAATGGGAAAAATTGCAGACAAAACCTTTATCCAGTCCCGTATGCTCAACAAAGGAAAAGGCCCTGCTGTATTTTCTTTGAGAGTTCAGTCCGACAGAAGAAAATATTCGGAAGAAATGAAACATGTTCTTGAAAGACAAGAAAATCTTGACATAAAACAGGCTGAAATCATTGAAATCGGATTTGATGAAAACGGAAAAGTAACATCGGTTCTCACACACCTTGGTGCAAGATATGAGGTGAAAGCGGCAATAATTGCCACGGGTACATACTTAAAAGGTAAAGTTATTGTTGGTGACGTGAGCTATGAAAGCGGACCCGATGGAGTTTTTCCTGCAAACTCACTTTCTGCATGCCTCAAAAATGCAGGAATTGAACTTATGAGATTCAAAACCGGAACTCCTGCAAGAGTTAACCGAAACAGCATTGATTTTTCAAAAATGGAACCCCAGGAAGGTGACGAGAAAATAGTTCCATTCTCTTTTGAAAATACAGATATCGGCGAAAATCAGGTTAAATGCTATCTTACATACACAAGTGAGGAAACTCACAAAATCATAAAGGACAATCTTCACCGCTCACCACTCTACAGCGGAAAGATAGAAGGTGTGGGTCCAAGATATTGCCCGTCAATTGAAGATAAGGTTGTACGCTTTTCAGACAAGCCCCGTCATCAGCTTTTTGTTGAACCCATGGGTCTTACCACCGACGAAATGTATATTCAGGGATTTTCTTCAAGTCTTCCTGAAGATGTTCAGCTCAAAATGCTTCATTCCGTTGCAGGTCTTGAAAATGCAAAGGTTATGAGAACAGCATATGCAATAGAATATGACTGCTGTGATGCAACAGAACTTTTTGCCACTTTGGAATTCAAAAAATATCCCGGGCTCTATGGAGCAGGACAGTTCAACGGCAGTTCAGGCTATGAAGAAGCGGCGGCGCAAGGACTTGTTGCAGGTGTAAATGCTGCTCTCAAAATCAAGGGTGAAGAACCTTTTGTTATGGACAGGTCAGAAAGTTATATAGGAACACTCATAGACGACCTTACCGTAAAGGGAACAAAAGAGCCCTATCGTATGATGACCTCCCGAAGTGAATACCGTCTCATTCTCCGTCAGGACAATGCAGACCTCAGACTCACTCCGATGGGAAGGAAAATAGGTCTTATTTCCGAAGAAAGATATGAAAGATTCCTGGAAAAGAAAGCACAGATTGAAGAAGAAATCAGAAGAGTTGAAAAGAAAGTTATTCCTCCATCTGAAAGAAACAATGCTTTCCTCAAAGAGCACAATTCCACACCCATTTCAACCGGTGTGAAACTTGGTGACCTTGTAAGAAGACCTGAACTAACATATGAACTTCTCGGGGAAATAGACGATGACAGACCCAAGCTTTCACCTCAGGTGAGAGAGCAGGTGTTTGTTCAGATGAAATATGAAGGATACATCAAAAAGCAACTTGAACAGGTAGAAAAATACAGAAAACTTGAATCAAAAAGAATTCCCGAAGATATAGACTATGACAAAATAGAAGGTCTCCGAATTGAGGCAAGGCAGAAGCTTTCAAAAATAAGACCCTTCAACGTTGGCCAGGCAAGCAGAATTTCGGGAGTTTCCCCTGCGGATATGAATATGCTTTTGGTATATCTTCAGATTAACAAATAAGGAGCGAATGATTTTGAGTATAATCGCTGATTGTCTGAAACCCTATGTTTCAGATTCCGAAAAACTGGATAATTTTGAAAAATATCATAAACTTCTGATTGAATGGAATGAAAAAATGAATCTTACCGCCATAACCGATGAAAAGGAAGTGGCAATAAAGCATTTTCTCGATTCAATTTCATCTCTTGACTCTGGTGTCATAAAAGATAACGGAAAAATTATAGATGTGGGAACGGGAGCGGGGTTTCCCGGAATTCCCCTGAAAATTTTCAGACCTGATTTTGATGTGACACTTATGGATTCATTAAACAAAAGAATCACATTCCTAAATGAAGTCATAGGTGAACTTGAACTTGAAGGAATCAGAACAATTCACTCAAGAGCAGAAGACCTTGGCAAAAAAGAAGAACACAGAGAAGTCTATGACATTGCAATTTCAAGAGCAGTTGCAAACCTTGCATCTCTCACGGAGCTTTGTTTGCCTTTTGTGAAAGTTGGGGGATATTTTGTCAGCATGAAGGGACCCAAGGCATCAGAGGAAATAAAAGATGCTAAAAAGGCTATAAAGCTTATGGGTGGAGAATATGTTGAAACCATTAACTATTCTTTGCCGGATACGGATTTGGAACACAATCTTGTTGTAATTAAGAAAGTGGCACCGACACCGAAAAAGTACCCGAGAAGTGCTCCAAAACCCATAAAATCACCTATTGGGTAGACTACAAATAATATAAATTGGAATTTATCTCACTAATGACGATGAAAAACGTTAGAGCGAAAGCCCTCCTTGCCCTAAAGGAGGGTGGCACGCGTCAGCGTGACGGGAGGATTCATTATTCATAAAAACTCGCACAAATACTGCGTTTTTGAATGATTGTACACATAGAATCCCCCTGTCAATCCTTTCGAATTGACATCCCCCTTTAGGCAAGGGGGACATTTTTTTGCTCTTTAGCATAGTTTTATCAAACCAATAAATCCCATTTTTATTGAATACTCGCACGTTCCTTACAATGTGTAGGATTCACATATAATATTCAAAAAATCTTCCTGGGTTAAAAAGCCCAGGAATTTTTCGTTTTCAAAAACTGCAATAAAAAGTGTGTACCGTGGGGAAATCATATTCAAAACCTTCATGAAATCGTCACCTGAATCCATAAAAATCAGCTTAATCTTTTTCTTTGAAATTTGCTTTTTTGTGAGAATTTCGCTGCATCGTATAACAGACTTTGAGTGTCTTTTTCGTTGTCTCATAATCAGCATCAGGGTGAAAATTAAAAAGCTGACGTTCAAAATCCCCTTTCCTATACAGTAGATGCAAAGGAAAAGAAACAAAATGCAAATTACCCGTGATAATCTGCTCATTATGCGGTCAGATTTTAAGGTTCCGAAAAAGTGAGATAAAACAATGTCTAAAATTGCTCCGCCGTCCAAAGGAAGCACCGGAAGAAGATTTACAATGCCCACGCAAAAGTTTGCATATGAAAAATAATTATATTTTCCCAAAGAAAAAAGCACCCCGGATAAAAAAAGACTGAATATGGGTCCTGATGCCCATATTACCAAGGCTTTTTTTGTATCATGAGTGCTTTTTGTTTTAAGATGCATTCCCCATATGTCAAGAAAGATTCCCTCCGGCTTTTCATGGAGGATAATGCAGGCGAGGAGGTGAAGGCTTTCGTGCACAAAAACAGCAAAATATCCCGAAATAAGAATTGGGAGTTTCCCCGAAAATGCGAAAAGGAAAAATACAATAGCAGATGATTTATTAAGTTTTATTTCCAAAATTCAATTCACCTTTATTAAAGTCATTGGATCAACGGGAGTCGAGTCTTTTCGGATTTCCATGTGAAGATGAGGGCCGGTAACTGCTCCCGTGCTTCCTGATTTTCCGATAATGTCACCTTTTTTCACAATGTCTCCGGATTTGACATTTGACTCTTCAAGATGTGCATAGGAACTTGTGTATCCGTCTTGGTGAGAAATTACTATAAAGTTTCCCGAAAACTGGTTGTATTCGCTTTTCAGGATTGTTCCGCTTTCTATGGCACACACATCTGTTCCCGAATCTATGGCAATGTCAATGCCGTTGTGGGAGGATTCCTGACCTGAAAGGGGGTGTATTCTTTTGCCAAAAGGGGAGGAAATGTTACCTTCGCAGGGCATTATGGGCGAAAATACATCCGCCGGTATGGGTTCGGGAGAGGTTTCAGAATCTGCTTTCACCTCTATTGCTTTGTCTGCTTCCTCTGTGATGGACATTATGGGAGAGGTTTTTGAGTCAAGAGTTGATATGACCGGCATACTTTCTTTTTTATCTCCTCTTATATATTCAAAGCAAAATTTTGCTCCCATTTTGCCGACTTCATCTATGCGCGGAATTTTTTCTGAAACATACATTGCGGCATCCTTCCAGACCGCTTTTAAAAAATCTATACTGCTTGATATGTGGTGTTTTTTATAAGCTAAAGTGTTTGCCGTAACGGAGAGAATCAGAGGAAGAAACGCCATGCCAAAAACAATTTTTTTGGCGGTTTTGCCTTTTTTTCTTCCTGATGTTTGGGGTATGGATTCATAATTTGTGTCAGACTTTCTTCTTCTTCTATATTTCATATCTTCATCTCCTTTTTCTGAAATGATGTATATATATATGATATTCATGAAGAAAGGATTTTATGATATTAATTCTCTTTGCACAAAGAAATACGATAAAACGACAGGATATTTGTTATATAATCTCGTTGACACAAAACGACAAATATGTTAAAATGTGTATAATTTAATACTCGGTGATGCTTTCAGGAGTATTTTTTAGAAACTGAAAGAGCAGAGAACTCTGGAGAATCTCAAGTCATTTGGGTGCCGAAGGTGCAAGGCAAAAGCCGAAACTCTCAGGCAAAAGGACAGAGCAAATATCCTTATGAGGGAATCATATTGATATTTTCAGGGTTATCGCACATTTGCCGATAACTTTATTTTTTTTCATAGGAGGATTTTTATTATGGATCAGTTTTTTGCATGGCTCAAAAATCTGGAAGCTGGAACTCTCAAGGTTATGACATTCATAAATGATTACATGGCAAACTATGTACTCATTTTTCTTCTCGTAGCCGTTGGTCTTTTCTTCAGCTTCAAAACACGTTTTGTACAGGTTCGTTGCTTTGGTGAAGGAATGAAACAGGTTTTCGGAAACCTTTCCTTAAAAGGCGGAAAGCAGGAAGGCGGTATCAGTTCTTTCCAGGCTCTTGCAACCGCTGTTGCAGGTCAGGTTGGAACAGGTAACATTGTTGGTGCTTCCGGTGCTATTTTAATCGGTGGTCCCGGTGCAATCTTCTGGATGTGGATCATTGCTTTCCTTGGTATGGCTACAATCTATGCAGAAGCAGTTTTGGCTCAGGAAACAAGAGTGGTTGATGCTGACGGCACAGTTCAGGGCGGACCTATCTACTACATAAAAGCCGCATTCAAAGGCAAATTCGGAAAATTCCTTGCAGGATTTTTTGCAATCGCAACAGTAATTTCACTCGGTTTCATCGGCGGTATGGTTCAGTCCAACTCCATCGGTGCAACAATTAACACAGCATTTGGCGTTCCCACATGGATAACAGGTATTGTAATTGCAATTGTTGTTGGCTTCATCGTAATTGGCGGTGTTCAGAGAATTGCTTCAACTGCAGAAAAAATCGTTCCCCTTATGGCAACTCTCTACATTGTTGGCGGTCTTATCATTCTTGCAGTTAAAATCGTAGATGTTCCTGCAGCATTTGGTGCAATCTTCAAATATGCATTCCAGCCTCAGGCTCTCATCGGTGGTGGCTTTGGTGCAGCGTTAGCAAGTGCAATCAGTCAGGGTGCAAAAAGAGGTCTTTTCTCAAATGAAGCAGGTATGGGTTCAACACCTCACGCTCACGCTCTTGCAAATGTAAAAAACCCTCACGAACAGGGTGTTGCTGCAATGATTGGTGTGTTCCTTGACACATTTGTGGTTCTCACAATGACAGCACTTGTTGTTATCTCTTGCACATACGTTGGCGATGGTGCTTTGGCAGGTGCAGACGGTGCAAGTTATGCTCAACTCATGGCTGATGCAGGTATCGATAAGACAAACGTTGCCCAGATGTCTTTCGGTAGTGTATTTGGTACAAGCATCGGTAACATTTTCGTTGCAGTTTGCCTTATGTTCTTTGCTTTCACAACAATTATCAGCTGGAACCTCTTTGGTGAAATCAACTTCAAATACCTCTTTGGTAAAAAGTCAGTTATCATCTACTCAATTATCACTGTGTTCTTCGTATTCCTCGGAACAGTTGTTCAGGAAAACGAACTTGTATGGCTTACACAGGATACATTCAACCAGTTCATGGTTCTCCCCAACGCCATTGCTCTCTTTGCTTTGGCAGGTGTGGTTGGTAAATCTGCAAAGAAAGACAAATTGAACAAATAATTAAACTTACAAATTATGGGACTGTAAAAAAAACAAAGTTTTTTTACAGTCCTCAGACTGTCGAAAAAGCCCGCATCGCAAAGTGCGGGCTTAAAATTTTTGAGAAAAGTATATTCAAGATGTAAATAGTCATTAATGAAACTTTTGTAAACATAGTTTCCAAAAGTTTTGATTTAAGGTACTTTGCTTGCTTCGTCAGAGCTCATTGCCGTACCATCGTACTGTCTGCTTCGCTCTTCCTTGCCTGCGACC
>JAZONV010000063.1:0-27466 GCA_045654685.1 Clostridia bacterium
ACACAACCACTTCAATTAACGGACAATCAAAAATTCAATAACTTTACCGAGGTTTTGCACAACCTCTTTTTGTTATGTCATTTTTAATTCGATTTTTATTATATCACATATTTTTGAAAAACGCAAATTCCTATACAGAAATAAAGGGTTTCAGTTTCGAAAACAGAAACCCTTTAAAACTTTTATTACTTTATTTGTTTTTAACTTCACCAACTATAGGAGAAGCATCTTCACCATTTACGTGTTTGTCGCCTGATACATCGGCTTTAAGAATATATTTCTGATTGTTTACATCTCTGAAATAAGCAGGGTGAGCATTTACAACACCATACACTACAGATATATCCTTTATGGTAACATCGCCACTATAGTTAATATCATTGTTGTATTCACCTACTTCAGTGATTGTATAAGCATTGTTATACCAATGGTTTACCTCATCCTTGTATGCTTTGAAATCATCTTTCCAGCCATCAACAATCGGATCTGTTACAAAAGCGTATACATAGTCATATTCATCTTCGGTTTCAACTTCTGTTGTTGCCGGGATGTCATATATATAAGCGCTTTTTGATACATCGAGCATTACGTTTGCATCGTAGTTATAGCCTGCACCTTCAGTATTTGTGTATACCAACACCAAAACTTTTCCGCCATTATCTGCAAGTACATAGTTTTCAACAACTTCAATAACGTGAACAGGTTCTTTAACCACAATTGTATATGTACCTTTTACAGGAGCATAACCGTCTAACTTGTTTGTAACTTCATATTCGATTACATATGTTCCTTCGGCTTTAATTACAACATCCTCATTGGTATAAGTTCCAATAACTTCGCCCTCTGAATTTTTAACTGTGTATTTCACTTCAGCACCGGGCACTGTTTCTACTCTGAAGTTGTGTTCTGCATTGTTGTAAGGGAATGAATTGTCAGGTTCATTTTCATCGTCCGAGTCAAAAACTTCGTTGCCATCAAGATATTTTTTTACCGCATAGGGTTCAAGTCTGATTGTTACATCCTTGCTTTCAGTTGAAGCCTCAAAAATATCTGTTGAAAGACATTCCACATATGTATATGTCTGAGGTGATGTTAAATAGAAGGTGTCTGTTTCTTCTTCAACCTGTGGAAGTGCTCTGAATGTGTATGTTCCAATAACATCGCCGCTATTATATCCTTCGATACCTGTCTTATAGAGCATTTCGTAAATTGTACCATCTCCTTCAGGGTCCTTTTCAGTTTCCTGAAGTTCAAAAAGACCGGGATCGTAATTCAATGTATATTCAGCATCTATAAAATGGTCATCATAAGCTACATTATCACGATAGTCTTCAATTACAACTGTAACTGTTAGCATATCTTTACCATCTACTGCCCATACCTCTGTTTTATCAACACAAACCTTAATTGCACGGTCTGTTTTAACTTCTGCCGCTTCTGCTGATATAGTGAAGCACATTGTTGTCAATACCATACAAGCAACAAGTATTGACGCTATAAACTTTCTCATTTTAAAAATTCCTTTCTATACGAAACGGCAGGGTTTCTGCAATGCAGAAACCCGCTGTCACGTTTTTAAATTATTTAATGCCCATAGCTGTCTTTGCTTCAGATACCACAAAAGCAGTATCCTTACCGTCAACTTTTTTGTCGCTGTTTACATCACCCTTAAGAAGGTGTTTCTGGTATTTAACGTCTCCGTAAACTTCACTGTGGAGGTTAACAATACCGTATTCAACGGATATATCCTGAACGTTTAAGGTTTCGCTGAAGTTAACATCTGCTTTGCTGAAACCGTCAGTAAGAATGTAGAGACCTTCTTCTTCAGTGATGTATTTAATGTTTGCCTTGTAACTTTCTGTTTCATCAACATCAAGTACATCTGTTACAAATGCAAATACGTTTTTATAAGTTGTATTTGCGTATTTGTATTCTTTTGAAGTAACATCAATCATAAGATTGTTGTCATATGTGAAGTACAAATCATCCTGATTTGTGTAAACCAACACAAGTTTTTTACCCATATTTGTCCAGTTTGTTGCTTCGACTACAAATTCAGGCTGTGTAACTTCAATTGTAACAGATCCGGATTTATTTTCATAACCGTTTTCTGTTGTAATTTTATATTCAACAACATATTTGCCTGTATTTGTTAATTCAACAGAATCTACTTTTTCACCGTTTACTGTGTATTCAACAGTATATGCTATATCTTCATTTTCCGGTTTAACAACAACTGTGTGAGCATTGCCGTCAAATGTTACCGGTGTTGATTCTGCTGACATATCAATAGGTGTACCATCAAGTTCTGCTACAACTTCACATTCCTTCATAATGATTGTTACAGGAACTTTGTCGTTGTTTATAGCTGCAACAAAGATGTTATCTCTTGATTCAGCAAATGTTGAAGCCGTTGTTTCGCTGAGAGTGAAGTATCCGGTTACCTCTTCTGCTACTACTTTTGCAACAAATGTGTAGGTTTTAAGAGCTTTACCTTCTTCAAAAACTTCACCTTCATATGTTTTCCACAAAGCTTCCTTTATGATGCCTGACTGGTCTTGTGAATCCTTTAATTCAAACTTATCAGTTTCATATGCAAGATTCCATACTGCGTTAACAATATTTTCACCTTTTGCTAATGTAACTGTAACTGTAAATTCCTGACCTGCAACAACTTTTTCTTCACTTGCAGAAACTTCGATTATACGTTCTGCTACAACGCCGTATGTTCCGTCGGAATTCTTGGAAATTGATGCACCGTCTACCAAGAAATCAGAAACATCATTTGCGAAGATACCACCGCTAATGAATTTATCTTCAACAGTACTTAAAACTTCACCTTTGAATGTACCGCCTGATACGCTTGCAGTGATGTCGCCGAAGGATCCGTTTGAACCACCAACATAAAGAACATCTGTCTTATAGTCGTTAGTTGCGAATGTTCCGCCTGTAATGTTGAGAACCGCTTTGTTTGCATTATTGCTTGCATTCTGAACGATTACACGGCCGGAAATTTCACCACCTGAAATGTTAAGTGTTGCGCTGTTGGTTACAGAGTTAAGGAATGTTCTAACTGCAATCTTCTTACTTGAGATGTATCCGCCTTCAATGTTTACAGTTACATCGCCTGAAGAACCATTTGTTAAACCATCAACAGCATATGCGATTAAGCAGTTTTCTGATAAGTTTTCAATTGTACCGTCCTTAATTGTAAGTACAGAACCGGGAGCAGATTCAATAGTATTGAATGCATCAGAGGAGTTAGTACCTGTATATTTATAGCTTAATTTACCGTTTTCACCTGAATCGACAACAGTTAATGTGCCATTGTTAAGAATCAAGCAATAATCAGTATCAACAGCTGTTTCTTTAGAAACTGTCTTGCCGTTAAGGTCAAGTGTAAGAGCTTTTCCTGCCGGATTTGTGATTATTTCTTTTGCAACAACATCAGCAAGAAGAGTAATTGTAGCGCCATTTGCTGCTTTTTCTACAGCTCCCTGAATAGTTGTGTAATAATTGCCGCCGGCATATGCTACAGGTGTGTCAAATCCGTCCTGAGCATCAATTGTTTTAGCAAGAATCTGGTTAGGTTTACCTTCAACAGTATCAAGTGTGTTCTCTTTTGCAACAACAGAAAGCTCTGCATCAACACCATAAGCACGAATATCTACATATCCGTTATCCATTGTGTTGTTTGTAAATGTAACATTTTCGCCAGCACTTACAACAACACTTGCATTTGTGAATGTTGAATCTGTGATTGTAACAGCTTTCGCGTCCTGACCATTAGCATTGTCGGATACACCTTTAACACAATCTGTAACTTCGCAGTCAGTGATTGTTGCTGTTACGCCTGAGATAGCAGCACCGGCACCTTCACCGAAGATGATACCGTATTTTGTGTTGTTACCAATGATTGTTACATTATCTACAGTGATGCTGAGTTTTGAAGCAATAGCTCTCTGAGCACTTGGTGCTTCTGAAAGATCAATTGTAAGGTCTTTAACTGTTGCAACATCTTCAAATCTGAAGATTGTATTCCAGTTCATATCACTTACTTCACCGGTAAGCTTAATTGTTTTGCCATTACCGTTGATTGTTACAGGAACAAGGAATTTAGCACCGTTGTAACGGCAATCCCACTTTTCAGAAATTGTTACATCAGAAAGAAGTGTGATTTCGCAACCACTTGTTGCAGCCTTGAATGCCGCTTCAAGTGTTTCATAGTATGAAGAACCAATTTTAGCAACATTGTTTGTTACAGGAGCTCCGCCTGAAATGTTTGTACCATACAGATTTTCAACTACAGTATATGTACCGTCACCATTAGAAACCTGTGCAGTAGCATCTTCCACATTGTTGCCTGTAATTACTGTAGGATAAGCATCAGTTCCCTCTGTTGCACCAACAACCAAACCAACTGTTGTTGCTTCAGGATCTGTTGCAGTAATTGTTACATCTGTAGCTTTACAGTCAGAAACTGTATTGCCGTAATGACCAATACCTGCAATACCGCCTACGCGGTCAACGCCTGAAATGTCAAGATTTGTAACTGTACAATTTGTGATATCATTAGCACCTTCGCCGCGGAAGCCCCAGATGCCGCCGATATAAGAACCGCTGTTACCCTTGATGTAAGAGCCGTCGTTACCTATTACATGACAGTCATTAACAAGATTCATATATCCGTTACCGCCAATAACACCTGCATACCACCAAGCATCAATAGCGATGTCACCCTTTACGGTTACATTTTCAATCTTTTTACCGGTATAACCCATACCAACAACTGCACCTACATACAGAGATCCGGTAATATCTACATTTTCAATAGTAAGGTTCATAATAACAGCAGAGTCGTCGGTACGTCCGAAGAAACCTATGCCGTTATTTTCAGCAGAATTCACAAATGTCTTTGTAATAACAAGGTTCTTGATGGTTTTGTTACCGCCGTCAAAGTTACCCTTGAATGTTTTACCCATGTATCCGATAGGTGTCCATTCTTTTCCTTCAAGGTCAATATCTGCTGTTAATTTAACATATTTACCTGCATATGTGTTTCCGCTGTTTACATCATCACGGAAGAATTTAAGGTCCATAATGTCAGCAATAATGAATGGTTCTTCTGCTGTACCTGCGCCTGTAAGAGTTGAACCTTTTATTACAACATTAGCTGTGTTTTCATCAATAGTTGTTGCTGTGAAATTACTTGTTGCATCAACAGTTACATTAGCATTTGAAACTTTATCGGTTGCAAATGTTGCACCATTTTTAACAACAAGTGTACCTGTTCCAAGGTCAGCACCGCTAAAATTACCTGTTGTCATATATGTTGCGTTATCAACAATTGTAGTACCGGGGTTTTTGGAATTTTCGTTTGTATTAACAGCAGCATAAACTACAGAACCATTCTTGATTGTCAAACTGCTGCGGTTTTCGAGCTGTCTGTAATTTCCTTCATTAACGATAGAGTTGTCAATAACAATTTCGCCTTTTGTTACAGAGAAAACAAGATGGCTTGTGCTGTTTATAATACTATCCTTAACATTAAGGTTAAATGTTGGGTCCATGCCATCTGTAGGTGCAGAGAATACCAATGTACCTGACTGTTCCCAAATACTGTTTGTTAAATTGATGTTATGTGTTCCGCTTGCATTTGAGTTCTTTGATGTACAATTATATGTAGCTTTAATGTAAGCATTTGTTACATTGAAGTTTACACCTGCACCTGTGAATGATGCACCCGGAATAATCAATGAAGGTGTAACAGGAGTTCTTGCCAATGTAGCAGTTTTGGCATTTTCGATTGTGCCTGTGATGTTGAAGGTAGCACCATGACCGATAACCATTCTGCCTGTGCCTGTAAGTTCAAGGCTTGCGCCTTTACCGATTGTTATAACCGGCTTATTATAACCTGCATTAAAGTTAGAAACTTTTGTATCGCCTTTGAATGTTACATCACCGCTTGCAACAAGATTACCGGTGATGTTCTTTCCGTTACCGTTGAATGTAATGTTTGCAGGAAGTGTAAGGTCTTCTGCAAGAGTTGTATCACGAACAACAAATACCTTTTCAGCAGAGTTAACTGCATCGGCAAGGCTTGTGTATGCCTTAACATTACCTGTAGCATCTTCTGCTAAAGCAACTATTTTATTAAGGTCATCAGGAGAGTTGAAACGGACAGCATTTTCAGCCACTTCAACACCGTCTGAAAATAATTTAACTGAAGTTGGGTTCATATCATATTTAGGATATCCCTCTATCCATTCAACATTCCAGTATGCGTCATTGCTTCCTGCAAATGGAATATTCCATGTGACAGTCACATCACCGTCTATAATACCGTCGATATTATTAAGTGATGCAGAAGCAATCATTTTATCGTCTTCATAAAGTTTGATAACGAATGCGTTTTCTGAATTTGCAGAGGCTTCTCCCCAGAAACTGTCAGTTCCTGTGTAACAGAATGTCACAGAACCTGCCGGAACAGTTGGAACTTTTCCGTTAAGACTTGTATAACCGCAAATACCATCTGCCAGTTCTGTATCTTTGCAAATAACATTAACAGCAGCTTTAGGAGCTGTTGGTAACACGCCGTTTTCTTCATATTCTGACTCACCGATAGCACACCAGATGCCGTCTGTGTTTGAAGCAGTCATAGTATTTTCGCCTTCAAATGTGATGTTGGCGTCAACTGTCGCATAGCGTACAACTACAGGAATAAACGCATTTACACTATTATCTGCAATAACAGCATTGTTATTATATTTAGCATCAAGACGGATACCATATTCTTTAACATCGATATCACAATCCTCAACAGTTACGCCCTGAACTGTACCAAGAGCCATACCGCCCTTTGAGTCTGTTACAGTAACATTTTCGATTGTAAGATCCCAACCTGCTGTGTTCTGGAGGAAGGAATGGAGCCCTGCACCTTTACAGTCTTTTATAACAACACTTTTGGAGTCCTTAAGGCGAACAGCAACATCGCCATCATCGCCACTACCTGCAAAGTCACAATTCTCAACTGTAATATGAGGATAGTAGTTGGAAGCACCTGCTGAGATGAAGTCAACTTTTGCATCAGCAGTATCAACAAAATTGATGTTCTTGATTGTTGTTCTTCTGTTGTTGTCGACATTAGAGAGAGCATTTACTTTAATTGTACCTTTTACAGTTTTGTCAGCACCATCAATTGTGAGATAAAGACCATCTTTTTCATCAATTTCAATATTCCCTGTAAAATCAGATGCTAAAGTGATTTTTATATCGCCTGTATAAGTGTAGGCATCCTCAATGGCACTCTGTAAATCAGGGTATGCTACATCGTCAAGAAAAGCAGCAGGGCCTGCAGGAGTAACATTTTCTGTCCCGGTTAAATCAGCAACAGTATATTTGTAAGAACCTACTTTTGTATATTCTCCGGCTGATGCATGATCTGCAGTTTCACATAAACCAAGTGTAAGATTTACCTTAAGGTCAGGATTTTCTGCCAAAACTTTTTCTGACAAATAAATACCGCATTTAAAATCCTTAACTATACTGCAGATATCTGTGTATTTAAAGTCAAAACCTACAGATGTAATTACAGGATAAATTGTGTTTTCCTCTACTACCATTCCATCAAGAGGAATCTTAATCCATCCGAATTCTCCGTAGTTACCTGCAAGATAGCATCCGTCAGCAATAAAGCTGTCACCTGCCATATCTTCCATTTTGATAAAGAAATCTGTTGTGTAATTTCCGTAGAAATTTTTGGCAGCCTCTTCTTCAGTGTCTTTTGCAATAAATTCCATAGCGATCTGAAGGTCGATGGGTTCATCTCCCTCACTCAAGCTACCGTCGTAAATGCTGTATTCATCAATGGTAATACTACCAAGTTCGATAACTTCAGCATTTGGAAGAACCGGCTGTTCGTCTGCAAGCACAACTGTACTTGCTGTGCTAAGTACCATGCATACGCAAAGTATTAAAGCCAGAATTCTTTTGAGTTTCATTCCTTAATTCCTTCTTTCTTTTAAATTGTTTTAAATCATTTTTTGTCTTTCGGATTTGTTTTCTGTCGTATCCGAAACGACCGATGGATTTCCAAAGATGTGATATATGTAAAGGGATTATTCATCCCATAATTTTCAACGGTTAAAAAAGATGAGAACGGTAAACATTCCAGATAAATTTTCATAAGTTCTCTTCTCCAATACCTTTTTCCTTCCGGTGTTGTACTTCTGCTTATTTCTATTTTTATGTATTTAATATCCGGCATGATGGAATAAATCGACCGAATCACATTAATCAAAACAACCATAACCAACATCAAAACCAAAAGAACAAGTATCGGTGTATATGTTGTCATTATTCTTGCATAGTTCATATTTTTCTTACTCCGTATTTTTGGTTCGCTGTTCCACTCTGTTTTTCATATGATTCCATGTGGGTTTTCAAGTTTTCAGCTAAAAATGCAAGTTGCATTTTCGTAACCTCTAAATCCTCCCATATAACATAATCTTCAATTGTAAAAACAAGCGAATACACCATGCGTTTGATATAATCTATATCACAATTTAAAATTTGCGAAAATATTTCGCAACATTTGTCATATTCTGTTTTGTACGCAAGAGAGTTTTCCCTGATTCTGGGTCCGAACTTCGGACTTGTGGTTGCCTGAAATACAAACCTGAATTCATCTTTGCATTTGTCAACCTCCGGCAGTATGTCTTCAAAGAAAACCATCGGATTTGCAATTTTATCATATGCAAAATTAAAAAGTTTCTTTATAGATACTAGCATACCGTAGTTTATTGTGGAATATATTATTTGATCTTTTCCTTTAAACCAATAGTATAAACTACCCGAAGATACATCTATGTTTTTGCAGATATCTCTTATTGATATATTTTCCAGACCGTTTTTTACAAAATAACCAAAAAGTGGTTCCAAAAGGTCTCTTTCTATATTCTTAATTTGTCTCTCTTTCATCCGTTGTCTCCTTAATCTATGCAACCATTTTTTTGGTTTTGTATAACACTCGTTCTAAAGTCCTAAAAAAACAAATTGCAACATAATCCGTAGATTATGCTGCAAAATTTTGTTTGAATTCCAATAGTTTTAAACTTGTCGCCTTCTCCTTACCACATAATCAAAATTATGTGACACCCTGCGAACAGAGTACAAAGTGCGAATGTGAGCGGAAGGTGGAACTTATGGCAAAACGTCCAATGAGCGGAGCACCCTCATACGGTGCGAACGCGAATTGCTGACGTTGATGGCTATGTGGCAAAGTAGAAATATAACTTTATCGTGTTATGATATGAACGTCGATGCAACGATTCTTGCGTTGGAAATTGAGATATAAATTGGAATTTAGCGGGGATGTATTAGCTAAATTTTACCACATATTCCAAAAACGTCCTACAAAATTTGCATGAAAATCAAAGCCAAGTATGTGAAATCAAACAATTTGGCTTTAGTTTGTTTGTGCAATTTTGTCATATTTCTATTATTTATTCCTTAAATTTATTTTTACGGTTGACATTTATTTTTTTCAATGATAGAATTATGGTACACTTTTTTGAAAGTTTTCACCATAGTTAAAAATTTAATATGTATTATTCCGAAAACCACATATTTTTGATTATGTGGTACTCGCCAAACCACATATTTTTGATTATGTGGTTTTTTATTTTTATAATAGCTATCAAATTCAAAATCCGTATTTATCAAAGGGAAACATTTATGCTTTACTGCAATATTTATCAAATAATTTTAAAATCTTCAAAAAATTCAACACCGCAATAAACCGAGTTTTTGTATCAGTTTTATGTGTTCCGCTCCGCTTTCCATTGTATAGATACGGGTAGTTTCAATGCTTGAATGTCCCAAAATGTCAGCAAGCCTTACAATGTCCTTTTGAAGTGAATAAAATGTTTTAGCAAAAAGATGACGAAAATTATGAGGAAACACCTTACTCCGTGCAACACCGGCACTTTCGCATAATCCTTTGAGCATTTTCCAGACTGTACTGCGGTCAAGGGGTTTTCCGCTTTTGGTTACGAACACCGAGCCGCTTTTTATATGTTGCTGATTTATATATACTTTCAACATTTTGCACAGTTGTTTCGGCAAAAACACCTGACGTATTTTACCTTTACAATTTATTATTGCATACCCTGCGTTTACAGCATCAACTGTTACATATTTTAATTCTGATATTCTAACACCCGTACTGCCTATGGTCTGCATCAGATAATATAATCGTTCATTTTTCTTGTTTTTTGCCGCTGTCAAGAGTCTGTCATATTCAGCCTTTGTCAGTTCTTTTTCTTTATCGGCAAATATCCTGCGTTGTATTTTTAATGTTTTGACTTTCAAATCGAACCAATTCATATACATAAATAATGCATTTAATGATGATAAAATTGAATTAACGCTGGCAGGAAGATACTTCTCACAAAGTTCCTTTTTATATGCAAGCACTATGGATTTATCAATTTCTTTTCCACCAAGCCATTTACAGAAAAAACGAATATCACGCATATATTTCTCTATGGTGTTGTCGCTTTTTTCTTCCTCATACAGATATAGTTCAAAATTTTTCACGATTTTCTCTGTAATATTTTTCATTAAAAACTTCCTTTCAGGTTTTTTATTTTTATTATACCCGTAAACGCAGATTGAATGAAGAATTCCAGCAAAAAAAATCAAGGGGGATAGCTCATTAATTGTATAATTGAATAAATTGGCGGAGGTGAACTATAAACCACCCGATACAATCAAAAAATAGTGCAAAACATTTGATCGGACGTGTGAATTTCACACAAAGCGCGCGCATGGTTGTCGCCAAACAAGATTAGTATTCATAACAAAACATACGAAACAGTCTGTTGTCACAAACAAGTGAAAACAGACTGTTTTATATATTTTATAAAGCTTTGCCATTGTTTTTAGTAATAATATAATCTTGTAATGATAAGGCTTATTGCCATACTGAATATATCAGCAATCAAGGCACACTTTATGGTATGCCTTATATTTTTTGTGCCAGATGCCGCAAAATAGACAGATGCGGTATAGAACGTGGTTTCTGTGGAACCCATCATTATTGAAACCGCCCTGCCCTCAAAAGAATCAGGTCCGAAATTCCTGAAAATATCCTGGGCAAAAACAAGAGAGCCACTTCCTGATACAGGTCTTAACACGGCGAAAGGCAACAAGTCTTTGGGGAATTTTAGAAAAGAAGTTAGGGGGGACAAAAGTGTGCATAAAAAATCTGAAAGTCCCGAACCTCTGAAAACTCCGACACATATGAATAGTGCAAAAAGTGCCGGACATATCTTCAAAAATGATGATGCTCCGTCTTTTATACCATTGGTAAAATGAGAATACACATCTATTTTTTTTGACACACCAAAGGTCAGTATTGCAAGAAGCATTATTGGTATTATCCAATCAGATGTTATTTTCATTTTTTATCTCTCCTTTCCATGATTTTTGCAATAGTTATGGCAAAAATAAGAGTGAGAGATGAAACAATCCATATGGGTATTGTTATTTCTCCGGGAGATGCACTCCCCTCTGCCGACCTCATTGCTATGAGGGTTGAAGGAATAATCTGAAGAGATGCACAGTTTATTATGCAGAGCATACACATATTATCTGTGGCATTAATTCCGTCAGATTTTTCGGAGAGTTTCTTCATTGCTTTCATTCCAAGAGGCGTCGCCGCATTTGAAAGTCCCATCATATTGGCAGCAAGATTTGTACTGATTAGATTTTCTTCTTCCGAATTTTTTCCGATTCCCTTAAAAACCTTTCTTATGAAAGGCGACATAATTCGTGAAATAACCTTGGTGAGACCGCTCACTTTTGCAATCTCCATAAATCCCGACCACATAATCATTACAGCTCCGGTTGTGAGCATAAAATCAACTGCAGATTTTGCTGAATCCAGGAGTGCATTTGCCGCATTCTCTGTTGTCCCCGCAAAAAACGAGTAGAGAAAAGATAAAACCACAAGAAATGTCCATATAAAATTAAGCATACAATCACCCATAAAAAAAGACTCTCATACCATTTGTATGAAAGTCTTTTTAATTTAATTATCTTTTAGATGAGATTATGATATTGGCATTTGCCATTATTCCCTCAAGAGTTTCATCTCCATACTTGGATGAAATATAATTGAGTGCCTTTTCAAATTCGGGCGGTCTGTCCTCCAAATTGTGACAGTCTGTTCCAAGAACGGTGAGTCTTTTGTATTTCAGGAGCTTTTTCATAAACTTTCTTGCTTTTCTTGACTCAAAAGATTCTGCATTACATTGAACATACACCCCAAGAGACAAAAGTTTTTGAATAATAGTTTTTTCCGCAATCAAATCAACATATCTTTCAAGATGTGCCATAATCGGAATAAATCCCCTTGATGAAACAGAATAAATTTCTGCAAACATCCAGTCTGTCCACTGGTCATAGGGCATTTCAAGGAGAATATATTTTGAATCCCCTATTGTGAGTTTTCCGAGGTTTTCATCCCTTGACATCCCATGCCACAGACGCACTTCTGATGCAGGGACAATTTCGGGCAGATATATATCATGTTCTTTTATGTAACTTTCAAGTTTGAAAAGTGACCTTTCTCTTCTTTCCAAAAACGAAGGAACATCTTCTCTGTATTCATAATAGTGAGAAGTGGCAAGAACCTTGTCCACCCCCTGCTCAAGAAGTCTTTCAAGCATTTTTACTGACTCTCCCACATCTTTTGCACCATCATCCATGCCGGGCAGAATGTGTGAATGAAAGTCTGTTATCTCAAAATTATCTTTCCACATATCATTAACCTTTCAAAAAAAACATCCGCCGGCAATCTGACCGGTGGATGTCTATAATTATTTTTTGTCTGCAGATTTATATTCTTTAGAAGATTTTGTCTTACTTGCTGTATAATAACCGTAACGAACATAACGGTTTTTTCTGTTCTTTCTGCCATATCCGCCGTATACATATTTATCATTTTCAGCGTCGTTCAGGATAAATCCCAAAATCTTTGCGCCTGCAAATTCCAATGCTTCCAAAGCACGTTCAATAAATTTGTACATTGTATATTTCTGACGGGTAACAAGAATAATACCGGTTGCAATTTTTGAAAGAATTATTGCCTCGGTTACAATATTCAAAGGTGGGGTATCCATGAATATATAATCATATTCTTTTTCAAGTTCTGAAAGAAGTTCCACCATTGAATCAGAAGAAATAAGCTCTACAGGGTTTGGGGGAATTGCACCTGCTGTGAGACAGTCAAAATTCGGCTGTTCTGTGTGTGCAATACAATCTTTCAACTCATCAAATCCTGCAAGAATATTGGACACACCTTTTTCATTGTCAATTTTTATATACTTATGAATTCTGGGGGCACGAAGGTCCATATCAAGAATTATTACCCTTGCACCTGTTTGAGCAAATGTTTTTGCAATGTTAATACAGGTTGTTGTTTTTCCCTCACCACTTGTTGCAGAAGAAAACACAATTTTCTTGCATCCCTTCACACCATTTAATGAAAACATTATGTTGGTTCTTGCAGCTTTATATGCTTCTGTAATCATAAAAGATGTGTCATCGTTTATGATTCTTCTCTCACGGTTTGATATTTCAACAGGATTGAGAGTATCAGAGCTTATATTAATGTTTTTTATTTTTACTTTTCTTTTTTCTGCCATCTCTCAAATCCTCCTTACTCCACATCAAGATTGGGGATTATACCCAACACAGGTTGTGCATATCTCATCTTAAGGTCATCAACATCTTTGATACGCATGTCAAGAAGCTCTTTCAAAAATATAACTGCGATACCGAGAACTACTCCCAGAAACATTCCGATAAATGTGTTCTGCTCGGTGTTTGGTGCAGAAGGAGCTGTCGGGAAGTTTGCGGGGTCAGATACAACAACTTTACAACCATCCATAAAACGGGTTATTTCTCTCTGGGCATTGGACTCATCAAGAAGAACTTCAATTATTGCCTGTGCTCTCATTGGAGAGGTGTCGGTATATTCAATCTGCATAAGCTGTGTTTCATTGGCAGAAGTCATAACAAGACCTGCTTTGATTTCTTTTCCTGTGATGGGATGTTCTCCGGAATATTTCGCATTATAGTCATCAGCAACGTCATCCAAAAAAGCATTACTGGAGAAAAATTCTACATATGTAGCAACAAGTCTCTGGTCACCATTGATATCATTGATATTGATTCCGGCACCTTCTGCTCTTTCACGTCCTGCAACATACACTCTTGCAGTGGATGTATATTCAGGTGTAATCAAAAATGCACTGATGGAATATGAAATTATAGAACCTACAATGGCAAATATAAGCACTATCCACCACAATCTCAAAATTATTTCAAATATTTTTATAAGATTTATTTCTTCTTTCAAAAGAATCACTCCACTTTCTTTGCCTTCTGACAAAAATATTTACATAAACCAATTGGTATTATACCAAATCCTTATAAAAAAATCAATAGTTATATTTGCTATTTCACTCTTTTATGAGAAGAAGAAGTCCGTCATTTTCTATATCAAAGGAATCTGACACTTCACCTGTTTCTCTGTTTTTCCACATCCCCTTTAATTTGAGAGTATATTTTTCACCGGTAAGATTTGAAACAGCAAAATATGTTTCGTCATTTACAAACATAGATGCATATACTCTTTTGGGAATTTCAGAAAGAATTTCGTCCGATTTTCTGATTTCTATGTATGCAAGGCTGTTTTCCTTGGTCATTGGTGCATAATATTTCATATAATATTTCCATGCATCATATTCTGTTGAATCATTGGGAATTGAATCCCAAAGGCTGTATATTGGAGGAGAGTCAGGATTTTCTTCGGCATATTTTTTTACATCCCGGAAAAATTCTTCCTCATCTCCGCCATAGTATGTAACGTTTGAAAGTCCCACACCTTCACCAATCATGGGTCTTCCTGTTTTTAAAAGCGGGAATTGCATAAAGGGAATTGTATATGAAAAATATGTTTTTGCATCAACACCGTCATAAAAATGTCTGTCAAGGCAAGGTACGGTATAGCCGGAAAAATCTTTTCCGATTCCCGGTTCAACATCTGTAAGTCCTTCTCCTACCCACATATAGTCGTACACTTTGTCAATTGCAGGGGCGTTGTTTTTTCCGCTCATATGAAGTTTATATATTCCGCCGCGTTTTTTTACTTCGGAATATATCTGACAAATCATATCTTCAAAATCGGGGTCATATTCAACCGAACCGGCAGGATCAAGCTCTACGCATTCTCCCTTTTCATAATCATATACAACTCTGTCGTGCCACACATCATTGAAAATTCCGTCAAAGCCGTATTTGTCCAGAGCTTCAATCATTCTGTTCAATACATATTCTCTCCAGGCTGCACTACCGTGGTTACAATGGCGATAACTGAAATAGTTCATGGCAAGGCGTGAATCTCTTTTGTGAAATTCCTCTTTGAAATCCTCATCATATTCCGGGAAATAGCATGTTGACATATAGGCAATAACTTTTATGTCATAGCTATGGCAAAGAGCAATAAATTCTTTCATTCCATCTTCGTCAACCGCATTGAACTTGTCTGCACCATAGAGTCTGCATGCATCATTCCAGTCCTCGTGAAGCTGAATGAGTTTGACTCCGTTTTCTGAAAGGTCTTTTATAAGTTTTCTGTCATAGTCGGTAGGTTTTGAATTAACCTTCACGGGATATTCACCAAGATTATATATTGCCTGACCGGGCATATAGTCAAAGCATCTTCTTCTGATGAGATATTCCTTGTTTGCACCTTCAGCATTTCTTATGTTATCTATTCTTTTTTGTTGATTATTAAATATCATATTGCCTCCAAATAAAAATAATAGCGCTGTATAATATTATACAACACTATTGATATTTTGTCAATTGACACCATGATATATAATCCCATTATTTTTACCTTGCAAACTTGCTTCACACCTTGATTTACAAGATAAAACTCCTATGAAATTACATTTCCGATTGTATTTGTTTTTTTAATGCATCTGCACACCTCATCACCCATTTCGGACGTTGAAAGAAGAGTGCATCCGTCGCTGAATATGTCAGCACATCTCATGCCGGATTTCAATACATCCTTCACAGCTTTTTCAATTGCAGATGATTCTTTTTCCATGTCGAAAGAATATTTAAGCATCATTGCGGCTGAAAGAATTGTACCGAGAGGGTTTGCAATACCCTTGCCTGCAATATCAGGTGCAGAACCATGTATGGGTTCATACATGCCAAGAGTTGAATCCGAAAGAGATGCCGACGGCATCATACCTATTGAGCCGGTCAGCATTGACGCTTCATCGGAAAGAATGTCTCCAAACATATTTTCCGTAACCACAACATCAAACTGTCCGGGATTTTTTATGAGCTGCATTGCGGCATTATCCACAAGTATGTCCGAATAGGAAACATGGGGATATTCTTTTGAAAGTCGATGCATAACTTCACGCCACAGTCTTGAGGTTTCCAAAACATTTGCCTTGTCTACAGATGCCAATTTTTTTCCTCTTTTCATTGCCGCATCAAAAGCCACACGTCCGATTCTTTCAATTTCCGCCTCTGAATATTCCATAAGGTCGGATGATATTTTCATACCGTCTTTTTCAAATAACTTTTTCTCACCAAAATATATTCCACCCGTAAGTTCTCTCACAATCATAAGATCGATTCCCTCTCCAAGGGTCTCCTTTTTGAGAGGCGATGCATCTGAAAGCTCATCAAAAAGAGTTGTCGGACGCAAATTTGCAAAAAGTCCAAGTTCCTTTCTGACTCTCAAAAGCGCTTTTTCAGGTCTGATATCAGGCGCACAGTTATCCCACTTGGGACCGCCAACAGCACCAAGAAGTACACTGTCTGAATTTTTGCAAATTTCTACACCTTCATCTGTTATGGGGATTCCATACTTGTCAATACCGGCTCCACCTATATCAACATATGTATATCTGAAATCATGTCCGAACACATCTTTGATACAATCAAGAACTTTCAATGCTTCCCGGACTATTTCAGGGCCTATTCCGTCACCGGGAAGAACTGCAATATTTTTCTCCAATTTTAACACCTCAGTTTTCTGAAATAGAATTCATAAGTCCGCCTGATTTTATGATATTCTGAATAAACGGCGGAAATGGCATACTTTTATAAATTTCGCCCTTGGTGTGATTAGTTATTTTCCCGCAATCAAAATCTACGCTTATTTCATCGCCGGGTTCTATCTTTTCGCTTGCCTCTTCACATTCGATGATTGCAAGACCTATGTTTATTGCATTCCTGTAAAAAATTCTCGCAAATGTTTTTGCAATGACCACAGAAATTCCGCTGGATTTTATGGCAATTGGGGCGTGCTCTCTTGATGATCCGCAACCAAAATTTGCCCCTGCAACCATAATGTCCCCTTCTTTTACATTGTTTACAAAATCAGCATCTATATCTTCCATACAATGGGATGCAAGCTCTTTTGCATCAGAAGTATTGAGATAACGTGCAGGGATTATAACATCCGTATCAATATTATCACCATATTTATGTACTTTTCCTTTTATATTCATTTTTCACACTTCCATTCACAAATTATTGGGATCGGTTATATATCCTTTAATTGCAGATGCCGCCGCAGTTTCGGGGCTTGCAAGGTATACTTTCGATTCAGAGTGTCCCATTCGTCCCACAAAGTTTCTGTTTGTAGTGGCTATTGCCACCTCGCCTTTCCCAAGAATACCCATATATCCGCCAAGACACGGACCGCAGGTGGGAGTTGAAACTGCACATCCCGCTTCTATGAATATCTTCATATACCCTTTTTCAATACATTCAAGATACACTTTTTGAGTTGCAGGAATGATTATGCATCTCACACCCTTTGCAACATGTTTCCCGTTAAGAATCTTTGCCGCCGCTTCCATATCGGATATACGTCCGTTTGTACAAGAACCTATAACACACTGATCAATTCTGATGTCAGACAATTCCGATGCATCTTTTGTGTTTTCCGGAAGATGGGGACAGGCAACTGTAGGTCTTATCTTTGAAAGATCAATTTCTATCACTTCGTCATATTCTGCATCTTCATCTGCTTTAAATACCTTTATGGGATGTGTAACCCTTCCTTCACAATAACGAAGAGTCACGTCATCAACTTCAAAAATACCGTTTTTTGCCCCTGCCTCTATTGCCATATTTGCCATACAAAGACGGTCATCTATTGAAAGAGAAGAAAGGCCTTCACCGCAAAATTCCATCGATTTGTAAAGTGCTCCGTCAACACCAATCTTTCCGATTATATGAAGAATCACATCTTTACCGGAGCAATTTTTTGAAAGTGTACCTTTCAAAATGAATTTAATGGCAGAGGGAACTTTGAACCATGCTTTTCCATTTGCCATTGCGGCTGCCATATCTGTTGAGCCCACCCCTGTTGAAAATGCTCCGAGAGCACCGTATGTACAAGTGTGTGAATCAGCACCTATAACCACATCCCCGGGGCCTACAAGTCCCTTTTCGGGAAGGAGTGCATGTTCTATTCCCATATCTCCAACATCAAAATAATTTTTAATATCAAATTTGTCAGCAAAACATCTGCATTGTTTTGTCAACTCTGCCGCTTTTATGTCCTTATTTGGGACAAAGTGGTCCATAACAAGAGATATTTTTTCTCTGTCGAACACAGAATTGAAACCACACTTTTCAAACTCATTTATCGCCACGGGTGATGTTATATCATTTCCGAGAACCATATCAAGTTTTGCTTCTATAAGCTGACCTGCCTCCACATAATCAAGTCCTGCACTTTCGGCAAGAATTTTTTGTGTCATTGTCATAGCCATAATGTTGCCTCCTCACATACTGATACTGCGGTTAACCGCAGAGAAAAGTGCATTGACAGATGATGCGATAATATCGTCGTGAATACCTGCTCCCCACACTTTTTTTCCGTCTTCTCTCGTTATACTCACATAGGTGATAGCCTGAGATGATGACCCCTGAGTAAGAGCGTGTTCTTCATAGGTAAGGTCTGAAAAATCTATACCAAGTTGTTCTTTTATGGCATTGCTGACCGCATCCAAACGACCATTACCTGTTGAAGTGATTTCTTTCACTTTTCCGTCGGTTTCAACCGTAAGAGTTACACACATCTGGGGTGTGCGGACAAAGTGATAATCAATAAGATTTATTGGTGTATTTATATTTATATATGTATTTTCAAAAATTTCAAGCACTTCTTCCGGCATGAGTTCTGCATGTTCTCTGTCTGAAAAGGCCTTTACGGTGTAGCCCACATCTTCCCTCATTTTCTTTGGAAGAACATATCCGTAATTATATTCAAGAAGATAACCGATTCCGCCTTTGCCTGATTGTGAATTGATTCTTATAACATCGGTTTCATATTCTCTGCCGACATCTGCAGGGTCAATGGGGAGATATGGAACATTCCATACAGCATCCTCGTTTTTCTCACGCCACTTCATACCCTTTGCAATTGCATCCTGATGGGAGCCCGAGAATGCGGCAAACACAAGCTGACCTGCATAGGGTTGACGGTCATATACCATCATTCTTGTTGTGCGTTCATAAAGTTCTGTGATTTCGTTCATATTTGAAAAATCAAGTCCCGGGTCAATTCCATGGGAATACATGTTGAGGGCAACTGTTACAATATCTGCATTTCCGGTACGTTCACCGTTTCCGAAAAGTGTGCCTTCGATTCTGTCTGCTCCGGCAAGAAGTCCAAGCTCACAATCTGCCACAGCACAACCTCTGTCATTGTGAGGATGAAGCGACACTTCAACACAATCTCTGTATTTAAGATTGTCACACATATACTCAACCTGATTGGCATATATGTGGGGTGATGAAAGCTCGACTGTGCCGGGAAGATTTATAATTGCTTTTCTGTCCTTTGTAGGCTTCCACACATCCAATACCGCATTGCACACTTCCAAAGCAAATTCGGGTTCGGTTCCCGTGAAGGATTCGGGTGAATATTCATAGCGATAGTTCTGCCCTGTTTCCTTTGCAATCTTTTCAAAAAGTTTTGCTCCGTCTGTTGCAATTTTTATTATTTCTTCTTTTGATTTTTGGAAAACCTGATGTCTCTGGGCAACAGATGTTGAATTATAGAGATGAACAATTGCATTTTTGCATCCTTCAAGTGCTTTGAAGGTTTTTCTTATGATATGCTCTCTGCTTTGTGTCAAAACCTGAAGTGTAACATCATCGGGAATAAGGTTTTTGTCAATGAGAGTGCGCAGAAACTTGTACTCTGTGTCCGATGCCGCAGGAAATCCCACTTCGATTTCCTTGAATCCGATTTTCACCAGAAGCTTAAAAAATTCCAGTTTTTCATTGAGACTCATCGGAATGACAAGTGCCTGATTTCCGTCTCTCAAATCAACAGAACACCAGCTTGGCGCCTTTTCCACATGTGTTTTTGATACCCATTTCATACTTGCATTTTCAATTGCAAAAAACTGCTTTTGATACTTTGATGTGTTTTTCATGATTATCCTCCTTTTCGGGATAAGGATGGCGGATTTTTATGGGAAACTTCATTGCTTTTAAAAATCTTTCGGGGCAATGTTTTGCCTTTTTGGCAAAGTTTCCGTGTAGTAAAAAAACTCCTCCGCCTCTTATATCCACTGATAAAATAAAGAGACGAAAGAGCATGGTTTTGATTTTCTTCCGCGGTACCACTCTTTTTCACTCCCGAAAGGGAATGCACTTTAGAGGCCAACACCTCCTAACTCTGTTACGGGAGTTCCCGTCTGTCCCTACTATCCGAATTTTTCAGTACAGCCACTCCATGGTGAGGTTCAACACCTCCGCCTTATGCCTCGCACCATCCGGCATTTCTCTCAAAAAGTGCAGAAAGTATCTACTATTCCATTTCTTCGTGTTTTTTTGAATTATATCACATTGTTTTTCCCATGTCAATAACAAAATTCATAATTCCTATTTGAGTTCCACAACCGTAACTCCCGAATCTCCCTCTCCAAACACCCCGAGGCGATAGGATTTCACATAGGAAAGCCTTTTCAGGTAGGCGTGAATTCCCACGCGAAGCTGACCGGTTCCTTTTCCGTGAATTATTCTTACCTGACCGAGAGATGACAAAAGAGCATCATCAAGAAATTTATCTATAAGCATTACGGCAGACTCAACTGTTTCTCCCCTTACGTCAAGTTCTGATGACAAGGACATGGTTTTTGAAAAAGAAGCCTGTGACGACGAAGGCATTTTTTTCTTTTTACCCAAATCGGAAGCATCTTTCTTTTTCCTGATGTCTTTTATGTTAACGGTGACTTTCATAATTCCGACTCTCACCTGGAAATCACCTTTTGCATCGGGTAATGTCAGGACCGTTCCTGTCTGGTGCATGGAAACAATTTCAACATCTTCCCCGGCTTTAACAGATTTTGGCGGTTTGAAACTTTCTGTTGTGGAAAATACGGATTTTGCCATTTTGGATGAGTTGGACTTCATCTTTTCCCCAAGTTTTTTTCTCGCCTCTTCCATTTCTCTCATCATGTTTTCCTTGTGTTGCTTTTGTTGCAACGCACGCATTTCTCTGATGATTTCATCTGCTTCCTGCTTTGATTTTTCCAAAATCTCCTGAGCTTCTTTTCTGGCTCTTTCTATGATTTTATCACTCTTTTTGGTGAGTTCTTCATTTTTCTGGGCGGTATCTGTTTTCAACTTTTCTGTTTCTTTTCTGTAGAGAGATGCCTTTTCCCTTTCTTCTCTTGCTCTCTGTCTGCTTTTTTCAAGGTCTGTCAAAATATCTTCCATTTTGATGTTTTCGGCATTAATATATTTCTTTGCATTTTCAATAATATCCTCGTCAAGTCCGAGACGGGATGAAATTGCAAAAGCGTTACTTTTCCCGGGAATACCAATCAACAGTCTGTAGGTTGGTCTCAGGGTATCAACGTCAAATTCGCATGAGGCATTCTCCACTCTTTTTGTGGTCATGGCATAGGTTTTAAGCTCACTATAGTGTGTTGTGGCGGCAGTTTTAGCTCCAAGAAGGCGAACACGTTCAAGTATGCTCATAGCAAGTGATGCTCCCTCTATGGGGTCGGTTCCTGCTCCAAGTTCATCAAAAAGGCAAAGGGATTTCTCATTGACATTTTTCAGGATTTCAACAATGTTCACCATGTGTGATGAAAAAGTTGAAAGACTTTGCTCAATGCTCTGTTCGTCTCCTATGTCTGCATAAACCTCATCAAACACCGAAACTTCGGAGCCTTCCGACGCAGGAATGTGAAGTCCCGCCTGTGCCATGAGAGTTAAAAGTCCTACTGTTTTTAAAACAACTGTCTTACCACCCGTGTTGGGGCCTGTCACAACCAAAGTGTCAAACTCTTTTCCAAGGCGTATGTCTGTTGGGACAACCTTTTTTGCATCAAGCAAAGGATGGCGTGCTTTTCTTATATCAATTCTTCCCATATCATTTAAAACAGGTCTGAAAGAGTCTGTCTTAAGGGCATATTTTGCTCTTGCAAAACAATAGTCAAGCTCGGAAATTGTCAGGTATGTCATTTCTATGAGTTTGGATTCTGTTGCAATTTCCTCGGTGAGTGCCATAAGAATTTTTTCAATTTCTTCTTTTTCTTTTGATTTGAGTTCTCTGATTTTATTGTTTTCATCCACAACACTCATAGGCTCTATAAAAAGAGTGGCACCCGATGATGAAGTGTCGTGAAGAATACCTTTTATTTCATTTCTGTATTCAGCTTTGACGGGAACAACATATCTGTCTCCACGCATGGTTACGATATTTTCCTGAAGGTATTTCTGATAGGTTGCAGAAGATGTTATTTTGTGAAGAGTTTCTCTTATGCGATTTGTGCAGGATGAGAGCATTCTTCTGATGTCCCGAAGTTCGGCACTTGCAGAATCTGCCACATTTTCTTCATCCAAAATACATTCTGAAATTTTTCTTCTTAAAGCCTTATCTGTGCATAGTGCCTCAAAGTGTTCACCCAAAACCTCACAAGGGATGTCGTCGGGATATGCTTTCAGGCTCTCTGCAGTTTCCAGAACTTTTCCGACAGAGAGAATTTCACCGGGAGACAAAACCCCTCCCATGTGTGCTCTTTTCAATGATGAACGCACATCGCTTGTGCATCTTATGGGTGCAGAGCCTTTTTTTGTCACAAGAGTTATTGCTTCGGCGGTTTCTGCCTGCATGAGATTTACCTTTTTTATATTTGAAGAAATTTCAGGATTCATTGCCCTTTTTTGGGTAATATCCATTACTGCACACCCGGAAACAAGTGCACAGATTTTATCAAATTCTAAAGTTTTTGTTGCTTTTATATTCATATATTCCATTCCTTAAAATGTTTTCCGTTCAGTATCACCCGGATCAGTTCGTCTCCCGAATAAACAAGTTTCAGCGAGAAAAACGGTCTTTCTTCATCTTCCATAAGACTCAAAAAAACTCTGTCTCCCTCCCACAAATTGAGAGATGAAATCTTCTCTTTCTCAATCCATTTGAGTTCGCCTTCATCACAAGGAATAAATTTGTCCGTGTCTGAATTGGCGGTGAAAAGGTGCATATGTTCTGTTTCATATATGTCTGACACAAAGGTCACAATTCCTCTGTATCTATAATCCGTAACATTTATTCCCGTTTCTTCAAAGGTCTCCCTTAACATACAGTCCTCAGGGCTTTCGCCTTCTTCAAACTTTCCACCCACACCTATCCATTTTCCCTTGTTTTCATCATTATCTTTACTGATGCGATGCATCATAAGATATCTTCCGGAATTTTCTATATAACATAGCGAAGTTTGTTTCATATTCACATTCACCCGTATTATATATTTTTCTCAAAATCTGTGTTATTCCAC
This sequence comes from Clostridia bacterium, assembly GCA_045654685.1. Taxonomy (GTDB): domain Bacteria; phylum Bacillota; class Clostridia; order UMGS1810; family UMGS1810; genus RGIG1828. Next base: position 23,922 of record JAZONV010000063.1, read on the forward strand.
AACTTTCATGGTCTTTATTCTGACATCTTTCAAAGGTTTGTCATCTTCATCTGTTCCTGCTGAAAGGAATGTGTCAACAACTTCCATTCCCTCTGTCACGATTCCGAATGCCGCATAATCACCATCAAGGAATGTTGCATCATCATAGCAAATAAAGAATTGTGATGATGCAGAGTCAGGATCTCCTGAACGTGCCATGGAAACTACACCTCTTTGGTGAGAAAGTCTGTTTTCATATCCGTTTGATGAAAATTCTCCGACAATCGTTTCGTCAGAACCGCCAAATCCTGTTCCCTGGGGATCTCCACCTTGAGCCATAAATCCTTCTATAACACGATGGAATGTGAGTCCGTCATAGAATCCGTCTTTTACAAGTGACACAAAATTTTCTACGGTCTTTGGAGCAACTTCTTCAAAAACTTCCATTTCAAATGTCTGTCCGTCGGACATTTCAACGCTTATCTTTGTTCCGTCAAGCTGTGCAATTTCCTCGGAAGTGTAGGGCGCTCCGTTTGTCACCGGAGGAAGTGCTTCATTTTCTTCTGTTTTCGAATCCCCATCTGTTTGAGAAGTTGTGTATGAATTTTCTTCCTTAAGATTGCCCAATCCGGATATGAGCATTGCCGCAACAAGTGCAACAATCAATACTGAAAGTACTGATATTAAAATCACAAGATTTCTTTTTGAGTTATTATTAGTTTTCATGATTTTCTCCTTTTATCTGTTTTTTAAAATATATTCCAACACCATAAAGGCGTTTTCATACTCTGATTTTTCTGATTCAAGGTGATTTCTCACGCTTATATAAAGGTTTTCACATTCAATTCCTACAGACTCAAGATATGTGTTTTTGTGAACCGATATGGCCATAACTTTTCCGTACTCATCACAATAACATTCTTCCTGATTTATACCATATTCATCCGCATACTCCGAAAGGTCATAAAATATATCATCATTCTTGTATGAATATAGAGTTTCTTCATCAAGGATAAAAAGTGTGGAACCGCCTGCCGAAATCTCCACCTGGGCTTTCTCTATGGAGCCAAGTTCCTGAGCAGATTTAAAATCATCAGGCATATATATGGGGGTGAATTGGAGATTCAATTCCTCTCCCGAGGATTTTAGCGAAATTTCTCTTTCTATGCTTTCCAAAAATTGAGTTCCGTCTTCATCCAAAACCTGACTTATGTGAACTATTCCAAGATCGGTGGTATTTCCGAAAGAGCATTGGTTAAACGCCAGAATCACAAGAAAAAGAATGATTACAACCGAGAAGATTTTTCCTTTGTTATAGTGCCAGAAATCGCTGAAGTTATCATATTTCATATTTACCATCTCCGAAAAAAACAGGGCAAATCTTTGTTCAAGAAAAGCCCCCGTATTTTATGTTCCATAAAATTATACTATATTTCATCTGTTTAGTCAAGACTGTTTACTCACATAATAATCATCATAAATCCCGTCAGGATAGCAAGGAAACCAAAGTTGAAAAGAGAAAACATCTTTATATAATGAAAAGTTTTTCCGGGATTATGACTCACATATTCCCTGAATGTTATAAGACTTGCCAGAGATGCTATGAGAGTACCGGCACCTCCGATGTTGACCCCAACCAAAAGCTCGGAATAATTTTGTGTGAAATGCGACAAAAGAATAGAAGATGGAACGTTACTTATAACCTGACAGGAAAGAACACTCACAAGGAGAGTGCTTTTTTCAAGAATGGAAGAAAAAAAGTCTCTCACAACGTCTATCCTGCCCATATTTCCCGAAAAAATGAAGAAAAACACAAAGGTCAGAAGAAGAGGATAGTCAACATCCCGAAGAGCTTTTCTGTCCGTAAAATACAAAACCAAAGGTATGATTACAAGTCCTGTCCAATAGGGAATTCCTCTAAAAACAATTGCTATTGAAAGAGCAAAAAGAATCATGTATAAAGCTGTCTTTCTTCTCTCCAGATTAACTCTCAATTTGTCAAGTTTCATCTCTTCCGGCTTCACAAATATGATGCAACAAAGAGTAATCAGAACCACAGACAAAACAAAGGGTGGCGCCATTATCTTCATAAATTCAAGGGTCGGAATTTCAAATGCAGTATAAAGGTACAAATTCTGGGGATTACCAAAAGGTGTGAGCATTCCGCCAAGATTTGCGGCAATGTTTTGCATTATGAAAGTAAACGCCATATATTTTTCTTTTCCCGAACTTGTCAGCACAATATATCCAAGGGGCAAAAATGTTAAAAGCGCCATATCATTGGCAATAAGCATTGAGCCTATAAAAGTTATATATACAAGCGCAATAATAGCCATTCGCGCATTTTTGAAAACTTCAACAACTTTTCTTGCAAGCGTATAAAAGAAAAATATGTTTTTGAGTGCACACACCACCGCCAATACACAAAAAAGGCAGGAAAGTGTTTTGAGATCAAAGTATGCAAGATATTCTATGTCAGGCGGAACAATTATGCTTGTTATAACCGCCGCAAGAAGTGCTATTATCATAACAATATTCTTTTTTGCAAATTCAATTATGCCCATGGTTTTTCCTCTTGTCATTTGTATTTTCAATCAAAAATCCGATTTTTGCAACACCTTGTATATTATCCTATGTTTCTTTTGATTTGTCAAGGCAAATTTCTTTTTAGTCATGCAGTTTTCCTTTGTCACAAAGGTTTTATATGACACAGAATTTTCAGCATTGAAACTGTACTTTTTTTGTGCTATAATTGACAAAACAAAAATTGTCACAGGCAGGTAATTGTATTATGACTCCTGAAATTTATCTTGTGAAGGTTGAAAGTCCTTTGGATGAAATAACATTTGACTGTTTATTAAAAGATGTTCGACCCGAAAAGAAAAACCGTATTCTCAAGCAAAAATCAAAACAAAAAGCAGACAATATGCTGATTGGCGAAATACTTGCAAAGGTACTTGTGAAAAAACAATTTGACATTGACATTTCAAAGCATATAATCGTCTGCAATGAACACGGGAAACCATATCTGCAGGATTATCCCCATGTTCATTTTAACATCAGCCATTCAGGTGAATATGTTGTCTGTGCAACATCTGACAAACCTGTCGGAATTGATATACAGAAAATTGGAGAATACAGGTCGGATGTGGCAAAAAGGGTTTCTTCCGTGAAAGAATTTGAAAACATCGAAAAAAGTTTTGATAAAGCTTCCGAATTCACAAAACTCTGGACTCAAAAAGAAGCTGTTCTTAAGATGCAAGGCAGCGGAATATGGAGAGAAGACATCAGAAACTGTCTTGGTGGCAAAAATGTTCAATCAGAAAAAATTAGTGATTACTGGATAAGCATATGCTTCTGAATCTTTTTTCTATCCACAAATAATATGCACCCCAAAGATACTTTTGGGGTGCATCAGACTGTCAAAAAAGCCCGCATCGCAAAGTGCGGGCTTAAAATTTTTGAGAAAAGTATATTCAAGATGTAAATAGTCATTAATGAAACTTTTGTAAACATAGTTTCCAAAAGTTTTGATTTAAGGCACTTTGCTTGCTTCGTCAGAGCTC
>JAZONV010000064.1:0-20722 GCA_045654685.1 Clostridia bacterium
TTTGTTGTATAATCTACTTGTATTTTTGGGTATTTGGTCATACTTAAATTATATCACAAAAGCCGCGAAGTTTCCATACTTCAGCGGCTTTTTGTGTGCAAAAATTTAGAGCTGCCTCACTTATTTAGTGAGACAGCCCCTGCGAGGCATAAGGTTTAGATGCAAAACTTGTCCGGCAATGTTTCGTGTTAAATACAAGAAAATCATATCATATTACATTTTAACTATTCATTTCTTCATTCACCATATTGTAATAACGTTCAATAACTGATACAAGGAATTTTTTCCATGCGGTAGCATCTACAAAAGGATTAAAGTCTTCTGTAATTTTGTTTCCCTTTCCCACAGTATCATTATTTCCTACATGGTTGCCCAGAAGAATATCAACTTTCTCATTCATAAAACTCTCAATTGCAGGAACAAATTTTTCTCTTATATCCGTAGAAAGACCGTATTTATCAAGGAAGTTCCGTTTCATTGAATTCATACCGACACCTCCGTGCATTGCCGCTCTTAAAGTTGTTGTTCCGTCAGATACGTCAAAGAAAAAGGCTTTTGTTCCCGGAGTATGTCCCGGTGCATCCTTGCAAAGAATTTTGGTGTTACCAAGTTCTATCACATCATTATGCGAAATTAAAACATCAGGCTCAAATGCCTCATAATATTCTGTGCCAAGTTCTTTTGCCCAAGTCAGATCTTCTGTTCCGTTTGCGTAAGTTACATCCTCTTTGCCGATAAAGGTTTTTGCTCCCGTAAGCTCCACCAATGCTTTTACCGCTCCAAGATGGTCGTAATGACCATGAGTTATTACTATATACTTTATATCTTTGATTTTAAAACCAAGTTCACATATATTGTTAATTACAATATAAAGGCTTTGTGGGTATCCGGGATCTATAACAATAAGTCCGTCGCCGGTATCAATTAAGTGCGTAGACGCAGGAATTGTTCCCACAAAATAAAGATTTCCGAAAATTTTAAAAGGTTTTACATACCCTTCCCATGGATGAATATTACAAGCCATATTTTTTCCTCCTCTGTGTATAAAATATTTTACTTTTCGACAATATACAACAAAATTCCCCTATTGCGACACATAAGGTTTAGATGCAGCTTATTTTGAGAAAAAGTTCGTGTTAAGTTAGGACCAAAGATATTATAAATTATTGTTCCGTCTTTTTTTAATAATTATCTTTTTTACAAAATAGACGATCAGTAATATAAATACATCAATCAAAACCAAATGTACTACAAAAAAATCAACTGGTCTATAAATAATCCCAAAATAATGTTTTCCAAAGAAATCATCAATATAAACAAAATCATTTAGCCAACATCCCAAACCATGAACAGCTATAAATACTGCACTCTTGATTAGCAATTCTCTATTTGTCTTTGAAAAAGAATTATAAACGCCATATGCAATCGGTAATAACAAAAATAACACTATTAAGTCAAATAAATTAAGTGTATATGAAGTATGAGGTTATGGTGATAAAGATAAGTACAATCCCCAAATAAGCAAAGGAACAATATAAACTAGCATGTTCTTAAACGCTTTCATATCACATCTCTCCTTTCGTCAACATTCGACATTCATATAGTTCCTGTCAAGTTTGAACCAAAAAATTTTATCAAATCAAATTTATATTGCCTTTAATTATTTTATATGTTATACTATAATAAATTAAATAATCACTCTGCCACCGGGTAGTGAATGCTTTGAGCATTCGTTTGTATATCGTTAGGTCTTTGAAGATATGCATTCGGATGTTTATTTTTTTGGAGGAATTGCTATGCATAAAATAAAAACCTATTTTTCAAAAAACGATATTGCTCTATGGTCAACTTCGGTAATTCTTATAATTACTTCATTTTGCCTTTTTGACAAAGAAAATTATCTGACATTATTTGCATCCCTGATAGGTGTTACTTCCCTTATTTTCAACGCTAAAGGAAACCCCTTCGGTCAACTATTAATGGTGATATTCAGTCTGCTCTATGGAATAATCTCATATACATTTTCCTATTACGGAGAAATGATAACCTATCTTGGTATGACAATGCCTATGGCTATTTTTGCTCTTATATCCTGGCTTAAAAATCCGTTTAATGGAAACAAAGCGGAAGTCAAAGTAAATAGTATTACCAAAAAAGAAACTATCCTTATGTGGCTGATTACTATTTTCATTACTATTATCTTCTATTTCATATTAAAGCATTTTAATACTGCCAACATAGTACCAAGCACCCTCTCTGTTACAACAAGTTTTCTGGCAGTATATCTTACTTTCAGAAGAAGTCCATATTTTGCTATTGCCTATGCCGCCAATGATATCATCCTGATTATTTTGTGGTTGCTTGCAAGTCTATACGATATCCGTTATATTTCTGTTGTTGTGTGCTTTGCCGCTTTTTTTGCAAATGACATTTATGGTTATATCAGTTGGCAAAAAATGAAAATCAGACAAAATGAATTCACCAATTGATTTTGTTCTTTTGTCAATATTCGACGCTCTTTATATAAAGACTGTATATTTTAGATGCCATCTGTTTTGGTGAAGTTTTGAACATTCGTTCAAAGTGAAGTTGCAAAATGCAGTGAAGTTTTCGCTGATGCAAAAGTGAAGTTAAGTTTGCCACCCTGCCGTAAGGCAAACTTAGTTGCGGTCGCAGACTGCATAGCCTCGTATCAAGTCAGAGACGAAAAACTATTATAGACATTTTACTATATTTTGTTATATATTTCAAGTAATTTGAGCTTGTTTATACCAAAAGAAAAAAAGACGTTTCCACATCCGTCAAAATGCTTGGAGAACGTCTATTTTCCTGTCATTTCATTTTGATCCACTCTTGTGCAAGTGCGGTCATGAAATGACTCTTCTTCAATTTTACCTTAAAGGCACTCTGTTTTTTTAAAATTACAAGAATTTGGTTAATTCCTCTTAATGTATCTCCAAGTTTGTACAAACCCAAAATACACTCAATTCAATTAACGGATAATCAAAAACTCAATAACTTTACCGAGGTTTCGCACGACCTCTTTTTGTTATGTCTTTTTTGACTTGATTCTTATTATATCACATATTTTTGAAAAACGCAAATTCCTATACAGAATCAAAACATTTCGGATTTAAAGATACTATAAATCTTTTTATTTGCCTTTATTTCTGCCTTTTGCGGTCCGGACTTTTTTTACATCACATTTGATCTTATTATCATTCCACAGGCAGTTTAACATAAGACTTTCCAAGATCAACACAGTTTCTTGCAATTTTTGCAGTTGTCTGAGTGCTGTAGAGACCTTTTTGATTTGTATGTCTCACATAGTGTTCATTGTTAGCAGATGAAATGTCTATTCTCAATCTCTCGCCTTTTTTTATAAGGAAAGCGTGTTCATCAAATGAAAATTCAAGATTGACAAAAGAATCGGGTATATAGTCTCCCAACTGATAACACAAAGATGTGATGTCATCTCTGAGACCATAATCGCCTTTTTCCTTTTCAATGCTTATACGCATATAAAAGCATGTATCCTCACAATCGGATTTGACATTCAGGACACCCTTCATTTTTCCTTTTACAAACACATCTTTTTCAAATGGTGCTGTGTATATGGAAATGATATCATGTCTTGAATTTGGTTTATCCTGAAATTCTGCTCCGCCAAAGGTTGCAGAAAGTCCGCCTTTGAATTTGGGAGCATCATATGGGTTGTAAACATATGAAACTTCTTCGTCGCCAAGTTTTATATCCATTAAATTTTCGGCGTCATAAAAATCATCCGTTGTCCATTTGTTGTCAAAGAGTCTGTAGTAGGTGATTTTTCCTTGCTCAAAAGGCGATTTTTCTCTCTTTTTGCGGATATAATCAAACCAGTCGGTTATATAATCCTCGCCAAACTGTTCGGTTCGTTTTCCTTTTTCAAATTCAAGAGAATTTTCCCACACACATCCGTCTGAATGGTCATAGGGAGAAACCACAAGAGCAGATTTTCCCCTTGTGCTTTCGCTCATCTGATTCCACATATCAAAAATTCCGCCGGTGTATATGTCATAAAATCCGGTTGTGAAAAGAACCGGGAATTTCACATTGTCTGTTGCACCTCTTGCATCAGTTCCGCCGTTATGGGTTTGCCAGAAAGCATCGGTCTTTTTGGGTGATTTGAGCATTTGGTCAAAATCATCCACATTTTCGCCAAAGACAATGGATGTGAAATCCTTCAGTGGGAGAGTGTCAAAAGTGGAATTTGTATAATTTCTTTTGAAATTCTCCCTTTCTTTATATTCGATTACATACCAGGATCCGTGGAGTCCTTTTTTCAAAAATCCGTTTCGATAGCAGATGTTATATCTTTCATAGTCCTGAACGCTGAAAACCGCACCTTTTATGTCATCGCCGAAAGGCGCTGAAGTGTACCACACGGAAGTGAGATAGCTTTGACCCCAAAGATAAATTTCTCCGTCATAGAAATCTTGTTTTCTTATCCAGTCAAGAAAACTGATGGAATCATTTCTTTCGTTTATGTAAGGGATACACACGCCTTCGCTTTTGCCGTTTCCGCGGCATTGCTGATACACAACGGCATATCCTTTTTTCAGATAATTCTTGTGCTTGTTAAGATATTCAATTAAAATATCATCTTCATCTTTTTCAATACAACTGTTCACATATGGGTCTCTGATTGCAACTGTCGGGAACTTTGCACCGCTGCCCGAGGGAAGCATTACAACAGTAAAGAGTTTGCATCCCAATGAATCCACATATTCGTAATATACTTTATAATCCATCATCACAAATCCTCTTTTCAAAGTATCGTATAATTTTGCATCCATTATATAATAATCAAACATTTAAAGTCAAGATACATATATGTACATCAAGTGTCATTTTCCACCTTTTTCACATATTCTATACAATAATTATTAATGCGCACAATCCCAAAATACACCAAAACACCGGTTCCCAACCGAATCCGTCTGCAATGCTTCCGAGAACATATGAACTGAGTGCACTTTTCATATAGCAAAAAAGAAAAACCTTGGTGCAACTCCCGCCACTGCCCCGGACACCTTGTAAAAATCTATAATCCGGATGATGACGGCAGGTTTGAAATATGTCAAGTATTTCTGCATCTTGTTACATTGAAAAACAGCAAAAAAAGCTGCCGAAACCCAAATGGATCTCAGCAGCGTTTTTTTGTGTATAAGAAACTTCGTTTCAATACAGTAAAAACATTGGTTATGTTATATGTTAAAATAATCCACGGCAGATTCAAACATCTTCATGTCGTAATCGCCTTCAACATTTTTGTAAAGGTTATTTCCGATTCTTTCAGAATGTCCCATCTTACCAAACACTCTTCCGTCTTTGGAAGTGATACCTTCAATTGCCAATGTTGAACCATTGGGGTTGAAACGGATATCATTTGTGGGATTTGCGTCAAGGTCAACATATTGTGTTGCAACCTGACCGGCATCTGCAAGAGCTTTGGCAATTTCTTCTGAGCAGAAGAATTTGCCTTCACCGTGAGAAATTGCTACATTATATACATCGCCAACATTTGTCTTTGCAAGCCAAGGTGACATGTTTGATGCAATTCTTGTGCGGACAATTCTTGACTGGTGTCTTGCTATTGTGTTGAATGTGAGAGTGGGTGAATTTTCATCTGTATCAATGATTTCACCATATGGCACAAGACCGAGTTTGATGATTGCCTGGAATCCGTTACAGATACCTGCCATGAGGCCGTCTCTTTGTTTGAGAAGTTCATTTACGGCATCTTTTATGAGAGGATTGCGGAAAAATGCGGTTATGAATTTTCCGGAACCATCAGGCTCATCACCACCGGAGAATCCGCCGGGAATGAAAATCATCTGTGATTCTTTTATGGATTTTGCCATTCTTTCAACAGAATCGGTTACACCTTTTGAAGTAAGGTTGTTGATAACCAAAATTTCAGGCTCTGCACCTGCAAGCATAAGTCTCTTTGCTGTATCATATTCACAGTTTGTTCCGGGGAATACGGGGATAACCACTTTTGGTTTTGCAATTCCGATTTTGGGAGCAACTCTTTTTTCACAAGGTTTTGAAACTGTAATAAGTTCCTTGTCTTCTGTTTTGATGTTGCAGGAGAATACGCTTTCAAGCTTGCCTTCATAAATTTCCTGAAGATTTTCAAGGCAGATTGTTTCATTGCCCTTTGTGATTACATAATCACAAACAGTTTCTCCAAGGAGAAGTGCATCTTCAATATCTTCTGTTGCTTCAACAACAAATCCGCCATAGTTGTAGGCAAAGAGGAAATCTTTTTCGATTGATTCTTCAAACTTAAATCCTATCTTGTTTCCGAAGGTCATTTTCATTATGCCCTCGGCAATACCGCCATAGGTTGGAGTGTGGGCAGAAATGATTTTTCCGTCGGAGATGAGTTTTGTTATTTTTGCAAAAAGTTTTTTGTGTTCTTTTGCATCAGGAAGTTTGTCATCTGTATATTTGGGAGCAAGGAAATACACCTTGTTTCCTGCTTTTTTAAATTCGGGAGAAATGATTTTCTTTGCATCGCCCACAGTTATTGCAAAAGATACAAGTGTGGGAGGAACATCTATCTGCTCAAAGCTTCCGCTCATGGAGTCTTTTCCTCCGACTGATGCATAGCCATAGTCAAGCTGTGCAGAGAAAGCACCAAGGAGAGCACTCATAGGCTCGCCCCAACGTTTGGGATCCTGACCGGGTTTTTTGAAATATTCCTGGAATGTGAGATAGCAATCATCAAGGGGAGCACCTGTTGCAACAAGTTTTGAAATTGATTCTACTACAGCAAGATATGCGCCATGATAGGGGCTCTTTTGTGAAATAAACGGGTTGTATCCCCAACTCATAACAGAACATGTGTCTGTCTGTGCTTTTTCCAATGGGATTTTTGCAGCCATTGCCTGTGTAGGAGTTATCTGATGTTTTCCGCCAAAGGGCATAAGAACTGTTCCTGCACCGATTGTGGAGTCAAAGCGTTCTGAAAGACCACGCTTTGAGCATACATTAAGGTCTGACGCAAGCTCTTCAAAACTTTCGGCAAGGGTTTTTTCACTCAATTCTTTATCAAAATTTTCCGGTTTTACTGTGGAAATCTTGATGTGTTTTTCTGCACCATTTGAATTGAGGAACTCTCTTGAAAGATCAACAATGATTCTGCCGTCGTGTTCCATAACAAGGCGGGGCTCTTCTGTTACTGTTGCAACAACTGTTGCTTCAAGATTTTCTGCATCTGCCAATGCTGCAAATTTTTCCACGTCTTTTGCTTCAACAACAACTGCCATTCTTTCCTGGGATTCGCTGATGGCAAGTTCTGTACCGTCAAGACCATCATATTTTTTGGGAACGGCATTTAAGTTTATTTTAAGACCATCTGCAAGTTCACCGATGGCAACGGACACACCGCCTGCACCAAAGTCATTACAACGTTTAATCAAAGTTGTTGCTTCTTTATTTCTGAAAAGTCTCTGAAGTTTTCTTTCTTCAGGCGCATTACCCTTCTGAACTTCTGCACCGCAGGTTTCCAAAGACTGGGTACTGTGAGATTTTGATGAACCTGTTGCACCACCGCAACCATCTCTTCCTGTTCTTCCGCCAAGGAGAATTACAATATCTCCGGGAGCTGGAACTTCACGGCGTACATTTTCCTGAGGAACTGCACCCACTACCGCACCAATTTCCATACGTTTTGCCGCATAGCCGTCGTGATAGAGTTCATCAACCTGACCTGTTGCAAGACCAATCTGATTACCATAGGAGCTATATCCGTTTGCGGCAGTTGTTACAATCTTTCTTTGAGAAAGTTTTCCGGGGATTGTTTCAGAAACACTTCTTAAAGGATTTGCACCGCCGGTTACACGCATTGCCTGATATACATATGCTCTTCCTGAAAGGGGATCTCTGATTGCACCACCGATACATGTTGCAGCACCGCCAAAGGGTTCAATTTCTGTGGGGTGGTTGTGTGTTTCATTTTTGAAAAGGAGAAGCCATTTTTGTTTTTCTCCGTCAACGTCAACATCTATTTTAACAGTACAAGCATTGATTTCTTCGGATTCATCAAGTTTTGAAAGGTTGCCTGTTGAACGAAGATATCTCATAGCCATTGTTGCAATGTCCATAAGATTGATGGGTTTTGAACGGCCTGTGAGAACACGGGTGTTCACATAGCGGTCAAATGCAGACTTTGTGAGTTCATCTTCAAATTCCACACTGTCTATGGTTGTGAGGAATGTGGTGTGACGGCAATGGTCTGACCAATATGTATCAATCATTTTGATTTCTGTTATTGTTGGGTCTCTGTCCTCTTTGAGGAAATAGCTCTGACAAAACGCCAGATCGTCTGAATCCATTGCAAGTCCCATATCATCAAGAAGATTTTTGAGGCCTGATGCGTCCATTTTTATAAAGCCGTCAATTGTTTTGACCGGTGGGGGAACTTCAGCCTCTGCTGTGAGTGTGGAAAGCACATCAAGAGTTGCTTCTCTGCACTCAACGGGATTTATGACATATTTTTTGATTGTGGCAATATCTTCATCTGAAAGATTGCCTGACAAAATATACACTTTTGCGCTTTTAACAACAGGACGCTGTGCCTGACTCATAAGCTGAATACATTGTGCGGCAGAATCTGCTCTCTGGTCAAACTGTCCGGGAAGAGGTTCTACTGCAAAAACATATCCGTCTGTTTCGGGAAGAGTGTCATATATGTCGTCAAGTTGAGGTTCAGAGAAAACCGTGCGTTTGCTTCTTTCAAAAAGTTCTGATTCAATGTTTTCAACATCATATCTGTTTAAAATACGAACTTTTGTGAGATTATTTATGCCCAAAAGTCCTGTTGCTTCTGAAAAAAGTCCTCTTGCTTCATTGTCAAGACCTGTTTTTTTCTCGGAATAAATTCTGTATACCAATTTGTATCATCCTCCATATAGTATAGTGATTTAGACAGCATCAACGCCGGTTTTATTTTCCGGCAATTATATCAAGTGCTCTCTTTCCTATGTCACTTCTCATATATTTTTTGTTAAAGTTGAAACTTTCGGTTGCTATATACGCTTTTTTGAGAGCTTCTTCAAGAGTTTCTGCTTTAGCGCAAACCCCTGCAACTCTTCCGCCGGAGGTGACAACCTTTCCGTCTTTCATAGAAGTTCCTGCGTGATATACAAAGCAATCATCAGGAAGTTTTTCTTCTGTTACTTCAAATCCTTTTTCATAGGATTTGGGATATCCTTCTGATGCCACAACAACACATGCCGCCGCACCGTCAGAGAATTTTACGGGAACATTTTTCAAATTGCCGTCTGACACAGCAATCATAATATCTAAAAGGTCGGATTCCAAAAGGGGAAGAACAACCTGAGTTTCGGGATCACCGAAACGACAGTTATATTCAATAACCTTTGGGCCTTTGGGAGTTATCATAAGTCCGAAATACAAACATCCCTTGAATGTTCTGCCCTCTTTGTTCATTGCATCGATTGTGGGAAGGAAAATTGTTTCCACACATTCATCTGCAAGTTCTTTTGTATAGCAGGGGTTTGGAGCAATTGTTCCCATACCGCCTGTGTTGGGGCCTGTATCTCCGTCGCCAACTCTCTTGTGGTCCATGGAAGATACCATGGGAACAAGTGTTTCACCATCTGTGAAACAAAGAACCGAAACTTCGGGCCCTGTCAAAAATTCTTCAACAACCACGTTGTTTCCCGATTCACCAAAAATTTTGTCTTCCATAATGGATAATACCGCATCTTTTGCTTCATCAAAGTTCTGTGCAATGATAACGCCTTTTCCAAGAGCCAATCCATCTGCTTTTACAACAACAGGGAATGTTCCCTGTTCTATGTATTGGAGAGCTTTTTGTGAATCATCAAAAACTTCATAACCGGCTGTGGGAATGTTATATTTTTTCATAAGATTTTTTGAAAAAACCTTACTTCCCTCAATGATTGCCGCATTTGCACGGGGGCCGAAACACTTAACGCCAATCTTTTCAAGGGCATCAACTGCACCGAGAACCAATGGGTCATCAGGTGCTACAACAGCAAAATCTATATTGTTGTTTTTTGCAAAGTCTACAATTTTTTCAATTTCGGTTGCGCCGATTGCAACACACTCTGCCAAAGCGGCAATACCGCCGTTTCCTGGAAGAGCATATATCTTTTCTGCTTTGGGACTTTTGGAGAGACTGTGAACAATTGCATGTTCTCTTCCGCCGCCGCCGATTACCATAATATTCATATTGTATCCAGCCTTTCAAATGTTTTTATTCATTTGTCTAAATCAAACTCTGTCATTGTTCGGCACATACTTTCTCAACTGAAAGAGGAAGTATTTTCCATTCTGCTTCTTCCATAATTCTCTTCTGGAGAATCTCCGGAGTGTCGCCATGTTTCACTTCAACTGCTTTTTGCATAATGATTTCGCCACCATCGGTGATTTCATTCACAAAATGAACTGTTGCACCGCTGACCTTTACGCCCTTTGCAAGAGCGGCTTTGTGAACTCTTAATCCGTAGAATCCGTCACCGCAAAAAGAGGGAATGAGTGATGGATGTACATTTATGATTTTTTTGTCATATTTTTTAACAAAATTTTCAGAAAGAATTGAAAGAAAACCTGCAAGAACAATGATATCAATTTCTGCTTTTTCAAGTTCATTTACAAGTGCTTCTTCAAATCCTGCACCTTTTTTTATGTATTGGGAATCAATTCCGGCATTTTTTGCACGCTCTAATGCATATGCACCCTCTTTGTCGGATACGACAAGGGTGATTTTTCCGCTTTTTATGATTCCTGATTTTTCTGCATCAATGAGTGCCTGAAGATTTGTTCCTCCGCCGGAGACGAGAACCGCAATTTTCTTTAGCATAACTGCACCCCGCCGTCACCTTTTACGATTTCTCCGATTATGTAGGAGCCATTGGATGCACCAAGAACTTTGTCTGCATCTTCTTTTGGAACAACTATGCTCATACCAACACCCATGTTGTAGGTGTTGAACATATCTCTTTCAGGAATGTTACCAAGGCTTGCAAGCATATTGAATACAGGATGAACTTTAACTGCCGCTTTTTCAATTTTTGCACTAAAGCCTTGGGGGATACTTCTTGGAATGTTTTCATAGAATCCGCCGCCTGTTATGTGAGAAACAGCTTTGATTGTTGTCACCTTATCAATTGCAGCAATGTCTTTTACATAAATTTTTGTAGGTGTCAGAAGTTCTTCGCCTATTGTTTTTCCAAGTTCATCAGAATATACGTTAAGGTCTTTGTTTTCAACATCAAAAACTTTTCTTACGAGAGAATAGCCGTTTGAGTGAATTCCTGATGAAGGAAGGGCGATTACAACGTCGCCTTCTGTGATTTTTGTATTGTCATATACCTTTGCTTTATCTACCATACCAACTGCAAAACCTGCAAGGTCATATTCATCTATTGGATAGAATCCGGGCATTTCAGCAGTTTCACCGCCAATGAGAGCTGCACCTGACTGAACACATCCTTCTGCAACACCTGAAACTATTGCTGCAATTTTTTCGGGAACATTTTTGCCGCATGCAATGTAGTCAAGGAAGAAAAGGGGTTTTGCACCACAGCAGATAATGTCATTTACACACATTGCAACACAGTCAATACCAACTGTATCGTGCTTGTCCATAAGAAAAGCAATTTTAAGTTTTGTTCCCACACCATCTGTTCCGCTAACGAGTACCGGCTGTGAAATTCCTGCCATGTCAGGCATGAAAAGACCACCGAAACCGCCAATGTCAGATACTACACCTGAATTTTCTGTACGGGCGATGTGCTCTTTCATAAGTTTTACTGCATTGTAGCCTGCGGTGATATCAACACCGGCTGATTTATAACTTTCGGAAAAACTCTTATCCATCTCTATATCCTCCATATCCTTATTATTCAAACTGTGCTTTTATTTTCTTGTCTTTTTCAACAACTTCGGAAGTCATTTTTTCTCTCATCTTTTTGAGTTCACTTGCCAGAGTTTCATCAGAGAGAGCAAGAATCTGTGCGGCAAGTATCGCTGCATTTGCGCTTCCGTCTATAGCAACGGTTGCAACAGGAATGCCCGACGGCATCTGAACTGTGGCAAGGAGAGCGTCCATGCCGTCAAGAACGGATGCTTTCACAGGAATTCCGATTACGGGAAGAGTTGTATTACCTGCAAGAACGCCTGCAAGATGTGCCGCTTTTCCTGCTGCAGCAATAATAACACCAAAGCCGTTTTCTTCTGCCTTTGATGCAAACTCAATGGCCTGCATAGGAGTGCGGTGAGCACTGATTACTCTGACCTCGTGGGGGATGGAAAAACCTTTCAGTTTCTCTATGGCAGGAGTGAGAATTGGGAGATCACTGTCGCTGCCCATTACAATTGCAACCTTTTTCATAATTCGTATATCCTTTCAAAAAAATTATTTGCTATGTTATTATCGTGAAATTCGTGTACAATTCAGATGCAGGAAAATTCATTTTATCCCATGTAAAAATCTTTTCTCAAAAGAATTTTTTGCAATATCGTCAATTGACACAGGCATAATTTCACCACATAAAATTCCACATGTACCAATTATAGCACAATCCGACATTCTTTTCAATAGTTAATTATACATATAAATAAAGGAAAATATCTGTACTTTTTTCCTTTTCCATTACTTGACAAAGGACGAATTTTCGTATATTATGGTAGTATCTATGATTGTATCTTTAGAAAGGAATGATATATATGAAAAATACCGAAAAGACAATGGACAAAGTTATCGCTCTTTGTAAGGGCAGAGGCTTTGTATATGCCGGTTCTGAAATTTACGGCGGTCTTTCAAACACCTGGGACTACGGCCCACTTGGTGTAGAATTCAAAAATAACGTTAAAAAAGCATGGTGGAAAAAATTCGTTCAGGAATCTCCCTACAATGTAGGTCTTGATGCCGCAATTCTCATGAACCCCAAAACATGGGTTGCATCAGGTCACGTTGGCGGATTTTCTGATCCTTTGATGGATTGTAAAGAATGTAAGAGCCGTCACAGAGCAGACAAACTCATTGAAGAATGGTATTTTGAAAAAGGTGAAAGCGTTACAGTTGACGGATGGTCAAACGAAAAAATGCTTGAATTCATCAACGAAAACAACATCAACTGCCCCGATTGCGGTGCTCACAACTTTACAGACATCAGAAAGTTCAATCTTATGTTCAAAACCTTCCAGGGTGTTACAGAAGATTCCACTTCAGAACTTTTCTTAAGACCCGAAACCGCACAGGGTATATTCGTTAACTTCAAAAATGTTCAGAGAACTTCAAGAAAAAAAGTTCCCTTTGGTATTGCTCAGGTTGGTAAATCATTCAGAAACGAAATCACTCCCGGTAACTTCACTTTCAGAACAAGAGAATTTGAACAGATGGAACTTGAATTCTTCTGTGCTCCCGGAACTGACCTTGAATGGTTCACATATTGGAAAGACTACTGCAAAAACTGGCTTTTGAGCCTTGGCATTGCAGAAGAAAATATCAAAATGAGAGACCATTCTCCCGAAGAACTTTCTCACTATTCAAATGCAACAACCGATATCGAATTCATGTTCCCGTTTGGTTGGGGCGAACTTTGGGGTATTGCTGACAGAACAGATTTCGACCTCAAACAGCACGCTGAACATTCCGGCGAAAAAATGGAATATATTGATCCTGTTACAAACGAAAGATATATTCCTTATTGTGTAGAACCATCACTTGGTGCTGACCGTGTGGCTCTCGCATTTTTGGTTGAAGCATATGACGAAGAAGAAGTGGGCGAAGGAGACATGCGTGTTGTTATGCGTTTCCATCCTGCTCTTGCACCTGTAAAAGCTGCAGTTCTTCCGCTTTCAAAGAAACTTTCCGATAATGCATATGCACTTTATGAAAAAATGAGCAAAAAATTCAACTGTGAATTTGATGATGCAGGAAGTATCGGTAAACGTTATCGTCGTCAGGATGAAATCGGTACACCATGGTGTGTAACATACGATTTTGACACAGAAGAAACCGGTAATGTTACTGTTAGAAACCGTGACACAATGGAACAGATTACACTTCACATGGACGAAGTTATTCCTTACATTGAAGGAAGACTTGATTTCTGATTTGAAATATTAAGATGATTTTAAACACCACATCGGAATCGGTTTGACAAATAGTAGTCTGAAGATGTATTCGGTGTATATTTATATGCTGGTAAGGTGATGGGATATGTTTAGATTAAAAAGGATATTGTGTTGTTCAATTGTTTTTATTATGCTGATAACGATCAATGCTTCTGCATTGACAATGTATGCACCTGACGGAAGAGTTGCACAGGTCAATAGCGAGGATGTCCAGGCATGGAAGGATGTCGGTTGGTATGAGGAACCTGTCCGGGTGATGTATGCACCTGACGGAAGGTGGGAATATGTTGTAGTATCCGCAGTTGATGCATGGGTAGCAGTAGGATGGTCAACAGAACCTTTTAAGACGATGTATGCAATAGACGGAAGATATGAACCTGTCAGAGAATCACAGGTGCAGGCATGGAAAAACGTCGGCTGGTATGAAGAACCTGTCCAGTATATGTATGCTGTGGATGGCAGATGTGAAATCGTTGGCAAAAGCCAGGTGCAGGCATGGAAAAACGTTGGTTGGTATGAAGAGCCCGTTCAATATATGTATTCAAAAGACGGCAGATGCGAAATCGTTGCCAAAAGCCAGGTGGAAGCGTGGAAAAAAGTTGGTTGGTATCCGTATCCGGTGAAAGTAGAAATTATAAACTACAACAAGATATACTCGGGTATACTTAAGACCAAGTTGGCTTCCGAACATTCTTTTGAAGCATCATTCTCATTGATATATGTAGATGGTGATAATATCCCTGAACTTGTATATCGTGATAACGGAAGTCATGTTGCAGGTGCAGAATTGTTTACAATCAATGGCACTTACGGTGTCAGCCTTGGTGTTTTTGGGGAATTTGGAGATTTGTATTATAAACACAAAGCAAACAGGTTTACCTCACAATATTGGGGAATGGGTGGAGAGTTTATCAGCTTGTATCAGATATATAATGGAAAAGCTGATGAAATCATATCGTTTAGTGGCTATGAGAACTCTTTCTCCGGGGAAAATTCGTATAGTGTTAACAAAGCAGAAGTATCATTCTCGGAATATAAGAACACAAGAAAAACATATGGACTTGGTGCCGATTTTTATGAAATTAAATCTTCAACCGGATTCTGTCGTGCTGCAGACGTAAACAAATATAAACTTTCTTATGAAAATGTGTATTCGGTTTTTGGATACTAATAAAAATAAGTAGAAAAAGGGGAATGTAAATTAATTTGTCGAATTAATTTACATTCCCTTTGTGACATAAGAAATATTAATGACACTTATTGACCGGATTTTATTACATTTATCATTTCAAACGGATTTGATGATTTTTGTTCAGACAGTTTTCTTTCTGCCATTTCCGCAGATTGTTCAAAAGCTTTTACAATATAGTCAAGAGAACCGTTACAACGATTGAATTCCATTGCCATAAAAGCAAGAACTGCATGTTCACCTTTTTCATCAAGAGAATTGAACATGTTTACAACGTCTATTACGTCATTTGTCATGACAAGATGTGTATCATAATTTACAAGTTCAATATGAAGGTATGAACATATTTTAACAACAGTCTCATATGCCATCCCTCCAACACCGTTTTTCAGACCGCTGACAATTGTTGTCTGTGGAATTCCTGTTGCAATGGCAAACTGGCGTACGCTTTTGTATTGTTTTTTGATTTCTTGTTCTATTATTACTGATAATTCTTCCATATTTCGTTCACCTCTCGTATTTATTTTAACATTTAGTATATATAATTGTCAAATAATTTAAAAAAAGTTAAATTTCCTCTTGAAATCACAAATTCTTTGTGGTATAATAACATTCGTTGCAGATTGATAAGAAAAATTTCGGGGTATAGCGCAGTTTGGTAGCGCGCGTGGTTTGGGACCATGAGGCCGGGGGTTCGAGTCCCTCTACCCCGATAGAGAGCAAAAATCCTGTCAGTATGGCAGGATTTTTGCTTTTCTTTCTTTCGACGCGAAATATCTGCAAGAAAGACTTGTGATGAAAAACAAGTTTTATACGAAAATTAATACATAAATTGTTTTTTATGGCATATAATACATATGTAGATGTTTTAGAGACATAATTTTGGTAATTTTTAAAAATGTAATTTCAAAAAATACCTTGACAAACCGGTTTTAATGTGTTAATATAATTAGGCACAATGGGTACGCCGGAGTGGCGGAACTGGCAGACGCACAGGACTTAAAATCCTGCGGCCCTTAAAGCCGTACCGGTTCGATTCCGGTCTCCGGCATCTTCTTTTGTGTAAAAAACTAAATATCGCAGGGTAGAGCAGTTGGTAGCTCGTCGGGCTCATAACCCGGAGGTCGCAGGTTCAAGTCCTGTCCCTGCACCCAAAAAAACTCCTTGGTCAAAAGACCGAGGAGTTTTTTGTTGTATGCAAGAGCTTGAATTAGGAGGTTTTGCAATCTCCGGGTTTTTTGAGCCCGACGCGGGCGAATAACTTGTTTTCAGACTCCCACTGCCGGTGGCAGATGAAGGGAGTCTGAAAAGGGGCAGCGGTCAAAATGTCGTGACAACCCTTGCGGGTGTCACAAGACATTTTGGGTACCGCAACTCGAAAGGTCGCTTTTTTCAAGTCCTGTCCCTGCACCCACAAGGAAAGCCTTGTCGTTACAATAACGACAAGGCTTTTGTCATGTCCAAAAAACGGTCATTTGATACCGAACTAGACGGATCTATTCCAAATTTTATGGTCGGCATTTGGCCGGTTTTTTGATTTTTCAGGTCGGTTGGGCGGTTGATGACACAGTTTTTCACTTCAAATTTTTCTGTTTTTGATTATTTCATATGGGTTACTATGAATACAAATATTGCAGAAAATCACGATGACTATGATGATAAATTCGATGATTTTCTCTCTGGTGAAGATTGGGATTAATGTTTTTATGTTGTGTCGCCTGTCGCATGTCAATCTTTTTCCATATGTTTCAATAAGAAACCTGACTTTGTGACAGGTGACACATTCATTATAAATTCCATATACGCTATTGTTATATGAAAGGATGTTAAAATATGAAGGGATAAGTATATAACAGTAAAAGAAGTAGCAAGAATACGTAGATGTTCCTATACCTCTGCATTAAACTTTGTCAAGAAAAAAGTCAAGTATGAAAAAATAGGTTGTCAATACTTAGTGCGTGAAATCAATCTTTGTAAGGCATTAGGGTTATGTATGAAGAGAACTTTATACCATGAATTGATATAAATATTTTTTCACATAGATATCACCTGTCACCTACATATTTTTTCCCTTGTTCTTCAAGAGAAAAAGGCATTCGGTGGCAGGTGACACGAATTTTGAAAATCCGTAAAATTCAGATATATATTATAAATTTGAGAAAGGAAGTATGAAGTCTGAAACCTGATATCTTTTAGCAGAGAGTAACTCAAAATAAACTTCTGCATAGCAAATAAGCCATCGGGTGATGACTGAAAAAAGATATGCGAAAAGAATTTGCTAAACCACCATAACCTTGTAGCCTTGTCTTTGTGCTATGTATATAGCCTGTTCGGTAGTGATTTCTCTTGAAACTGGTAACAATTCCGCTTTCGTGTAAAGGTCAGGGTTGTAAAATTCATGCTTTTTAAGAATGTGATAAATCGCAGTAAGAAGCATACGACAGATAGCAACAATTGCTTTTTTGTGACCTCTACGCTTTTTAAGATTTAAGTAGCGATTACGAATTTCAGGATGTTTTTCACTTTTGATAACAGCGGTAGCACATTGAACCAAGAGAGGTTTAAGATAACAGCCTGCTCTTGAAATTCTAACTGACTTTTTCTTTCCGGCGCTTTCGTTGTTGGTTGGTGTGAGACCAGCCCATGAACATAAGTGTTTAGCAGAAGGAAATACATTCATATCAACGCCAATTTCGGAAAGTATTCCGATTGCAGTAAAGATATTGTTAATTGAAGGAACCGATAAAAGAAGTTCAATTTCCTTTTGATATGGTTTGGAAAGATTAAGTATAACCGATTCAAGATTGAGTTTACACAAATCAAGCGCATCATAATGTTCTTTTATGATTTTGATTTTTTCAGCTTGAGTTTCTGTAATAACTCCATCAATTGCAAGTTCAAGTTCAGGTATCTTTTTGGCAAGAGAGCCGTGAATTAAAGAGGCAATGTCAATATTCTTGTCGAGTGGATTTTCAAGAATATGCTCAATGATATTCATAGAACTTTTGCCAAAGGTATCTGTAACAACACTTGCAAGTTGAATATTTGAAACGGTTAGACAATTCTGAAAACGATTTTTCTCACTTGAACCAAAATTGGTAAGCTTAAAACGATAACGCATAAGGTCACGCAAATCACGAATATTCTTTTCGGGAATAAAGCTTGAAGCAATTAAGTCGTGTTTGAAAAGGTCAGCAATCCATTTAGCATCACGTTTATCGGTTTTCTTACCTCTGATAGCTTTAACATATTTGGGATGAGCAACAATAGGCTTTAATCCATCCTCTAAAATGTTGTAGACGGGAATAAAATACTTTCCCGTAGACTCCATACAAACATCTAAGCAAGAATTGGATAAAAGCCACTCACGAAGTTCCCGTAAGCCTTTGGTAAAAGTGGAAAAACGTTTAGATTGATACTTTGTTATACCGACTTCATTTGTTGAAGCAATACAGGCAATAACAAAAGTTTTGTGGACATCGATTCCACAACAGATGGGGTAAACGATTTTTAACATAAGAGTTTATCCTTTCATAGAAATTATCTCAAAGACAGACATTGACTGATTACTCAGCTATTAACGAGTATTGTTAATACAAAGATAAGTCTACAGGCTCGAATTCCTATTTATTTGTGCTTGAAAGAGTAGTCTACACATATAATTATGCGGTCTGTTTCTAAGAAACGGCGCACTCACCTCCGCGTGATTTGTAGTGTATCTGTTTTGAGATAAGAAAATTATATTAAATTCTGCGTTGATGCACAATGGTTTCATACTGTTTTGTGCCTTGAACGCAGTGAAAGGAATGGTTATAATTATGAAAAGCAAATATTTGACAATCACTGAAGTAGCAGAAATGCTAAAGGTATCCTATGATACTGCATTAAGCTTTGTTAAGGATAAGGTAGAGTATGTTACTGTAGGCAGACAATACAGGGTACTTGAAAGCAAGCTTAATCAAGTACTGTATCCGTCAAAATCGGTAAAGAAAAAGTTGAAACAAAGGCCAGTATATCAAATAGTAGAAAGGAGATAGAAAATATGGCAACAGGTAACATAAGAGAGAAGAGAACAAAATCAGGTGTTAGTTATCAAGTTACTGTAGAGGGTGGCTATGATGAATTAACCGGCAAACGTATCAGAGCATACAAGACAGTTAAAGGTAGCAAGAAAGAAGCTAAGTCTGTAATGCACAAAATGATTACCGAAATGGAACAAGGCATAATGGCTAAGAAAACGAATAAGACTGTAAGTAAATGGATGGATGAATGGCTGTCTTCATATATGCCCAACATTGAAGAAACAACAAGGATAGGCTATAGAACTAAAATTAGGTGCTATATAAATCCGGCTATTGGCGACATCTTGATACAGTCATTAAGAGCTGAGCATGTTCAGGCAATGATAAATGATATGATTGATAGAGAGCTGTCTCCGAAAAATATCAGAGATACCTTTAACAATATTAATGCTGCTATGAAGAAGGCAGTGAAGTTAAGACTCATTCCTTATAATCCCTGCGAGGGTGTATCTCTTCCAAAGAGAAAGAGATACAAAGCTAATGTATATTCTTCAAATATGATGCATAGTTTGCTTGAAGAAGCCAAGGGAACAGATATGTATCTGCCACTCCTAATCTTGTTAACTGTCGGATTGAGGCGCGGAGAACTTCTTGCACTGCGGTGGGAAGACATAGACTTTCAAAAGAATATCCTTAAGGTGAGGAGAAACATGGTAAAGGGCGAGAATGGTTTTGTGATAAAGTCACCAAAGACAGAAGCAGGCATACGTGATATTTGTCTTGGTGATGATGTTATGAAAGAGCTGGAACTTGCAAAAAAGGAATATAACAGGGAAATGTTAACTTATGGACCCGGATATCAAAATTTAGGCTTTGTTATACGTCAGCACGATGGGTCTCCGCTTAAGCCTGATTCAATGACAAGGAAATGGGCAAGATTTCTTGAAAGTAAGGGACTGCCGAGAATACGCTTGCATGACCTGCGTCATAGTAATGCAACTGCACTTATTCAGGCAGGTGTTAATCCAAGGGTGGTTCAGCAAAGGTTGGGACACTCAGATGTAAACACAACCCTTAGTACTTATACTCATGTATTACCTGAGATGGATGGTGATGCAGCGGCAAAACTAGATTCAATAGTACTGCGTAGGGCGTAAGACTAAAATTCAATAGTCAACAGGACATTAAGAGGGCGTGTCTCAATAAGTGATTTTTCACTGTATTGAGGCAACGCCCTCTTTTTCTGTCTGAAATGTGGATAACTTTTAGGAATTTCTCTGTTTTTGAGTACACAAAACAAAGTTCATCAAATTAGAACTCCAAAAATTGA
>JAZONV010000065.1:0-21435 GCA_045654685.1 Clostridia bacterium
TTTGGTGGAGGGATTTGAATGTGCACAAATGCAGTATTTATAAGTGCTTGAGTTATAAAATGAATCCTCCCGTCACGCTGACGCGTGCCACCCTCCTTTAGGCAAGGAGGGCTTTCGCCACAGTGTTTTGTTCATCATAATCAGAACGCTAAACTCCAATTTATCACTCTGCTTAAAACAAGAAATGAGTCTTTGATACATATCATCAAAAAAGAGAACCCCCAACCGGAAGTTCTCTTGTCATTATTATTCAGCTGTGAAAGGAAGAAGAGCGATGTGTCTTGCTCTTTTGATAGCAATTGTGAGCTGTCTCTGGTGCTTTGCACAGTTACCGCTGATTCTTCTGGGAAGAATCTTTGCTCTTTCAGATACATATCTTCTGAGTTTTGCTATATCCTTGTAATCAATTTCCTGAATTTTATCAGCACAGAAAGCACAAACTTTTCTTTTGGGTTTTCTGCGGAATGTTTTTTCTTCAGCCATTTTCGTTACCTCCTTAAATTATTTTAGAAAGGCAGGTCATCATCTGCTGCCGGCATTGGCATAAATCCGTCATTTGAATCAAATGAGGGCATTGCCGGAGCGGGAGCATCATTTGATACAGGAGCCTGGAAAGAATCATTTGAAGAAGATTTGCTGTCTACAAAGTGAACTTCGTCAACTGCAACTTCTGTCACATACACTTTCTGACCGTCCTTGTTATCATAGTTTCTTGTCTGGATGCTTCCAACAACACCTACCATGCGTCCTTTGGCAAAATATTTTGCCATAAACTCAGCCTGCTGTCTCCAGGCAACGCAAGAAATGAAATCTGCGTCATATCCGCCTTCGGCGTTTTTGAATCTGCGGTTTACTGCAATTGTGAAACTGCAAACGCTGACACCTGTCTGAGTGGTTCTGAGTTCGGGGTCTCTGGTCAAACGACCAACGAGTATTGCCTTGTTCATACTATCACCTCTAAAATTACTTTCTGATTACGATTGTTCTGAGTAAACCATCGGTGATGTTATAAACTCTTTCGAGTTCTGCAACAAATTCTGCCTCACTTGCAAAATTAACTAAAACATAAAAACCTTCTGTTTTGTAGTCAATAGGATAAGCAAGACGTCTTTTGCCCCATACGTCAACGGATTCAACTTTACCGTTAGCAGCGATCATAGCCTGAAACTTTTCAGAAATAGCATTGATCTGTTCTTCCTGCAAAGACGCATCGATAACAAAAATAGTTTCGTAATTGTTGATAACATTTGTCATAATGTTTTCACCTCCTTGTGGACTGTGGCCCCGACACAAATCACCTTTGTCGGAGCAAGGAACCCTTGAAAAAGGGCTGCTGAAAATTATCGACCTAAAATCAGCCCTATCATTATATTACAAACTTTTCCTTTTGTCAAGAACTTTTTTACATTCCCTTTGAAATTCCCTTTGAAATTCCCTTTGAAATCAAAATTACCACCACAAAACCAATCACAGACATCTTTTGGCAATCCGTGTGAGCAAATGCACCATTGACATCCGCATTTCTGTCTTGTATAATTTTGTTATATCAATCTGTCCATTCGGAGGGGTTATGTTATGAACAAAGATTTCTACGATTTTATAATTTCAAAAAAACATCACAAATTCCACAGGAGATTTGACGAAAATCTTGCTTTGGAATACAAAGAGAAAAAACTGCACACTATCTGATATTAAAATATACAGTACATGAATATGGGCAATTTATAACAGTTATAAATTTTTATTTCCGGGAGGAACAATATGAGTTTTGAAAAAATCAAAAAAAGACTTGGTCTTGGATGTATGAGACTTAAAATGGACGGAGAAAACGTATGTTATGACGAACTTGAAAAAATGGTGGATTGTCTCATTGACTCGGGATTCACCTACTTTGACACCGCCCATGGATATATTGGAGGAAAAAGCGAAATCTGTGTGGGAGATTGCATTTCAGCAAGACACAAAAGAGAAGATTTCATCCTGACAGACAAGCTTTCTGCATGGTGCTACAACACAGAAGATGACATTGACACTCTTTTTGAGAAACAGCTTGCACAATGCAAAGTGGACTATTTCGATTTTTATCTTCTCCACTCGGTAAATGCAGAAACCTATCCCAAATACAAGGAAACAAATGCCATAGAACACCTGCGTAAATTTAAAAATGAGGGCAAAATAAAGCATATAGGAATTTCTTTCCACGAAACCGCACCTTTTCTTGACATGGTTTTGTCTGAAATTCCCGACATTGAAGTGGTTCAGCTTCAGATTAACTATCTTGATTCGGATGACCCGTCAGTCCAGAGTGAAGCATGCTATGAAACAGCTGTGAAACACGGCAAAAAGGTTATTGTTATGGAACCCGTAAAGGGTGGTTCTCTTGTGAATCTCCCCAAAAAAGCCGCAGAAGTTCTGGATTCTATGAAAGTTGACAACTATGCATCTTTTGCCCTTCGCTATGTTCAGAGTTTCCCGGAGGTTATCATAGTACTGTCGGGAATGGGAGACCTTGAAATGGTGAAACAAAACATAAGGACTTTTGATGAGTTTGTGCCATTTTCAGAAAAAGACTATGAAACTGCAAGACTAATTCGAAAACTCATAAGAGATGCAAAACAGATTCCCTGCACCGCCTGTTCCTACTGCACAGAAGTTTGCCCGAAAAAAATCCCGATTCCTCAAGTTTTCGGTGCATACAATGAGGTTCTTTCGGCAAAAGCGACATTTAAAGATGCAAAAAAAGCCTTCCCCGATACCATGGAAAAGGCTGATGAGTGCATAAACTGCGGCAAATGCGAATCCGTTTGTCCACAAAAAATTCTCATAAGAGAAAAACTTGAAGAAATTGCCAAAAAATGCAAGTGACATATAAAAATCACTCTTATCCCAAAACGGAATGTAAAAAGTCCGGATCGCAAAATGGACTGTAAATTGAGCCGCCCCCAAAAGTCAGACCAAAAATCTGACGATTGGGGGCGGCTCAAATTATTTTACAATCTTTGTTTTTATGTTTATCAATACATATATTATTTTTCTGTCATATCAGACACAATTATTTCTTCATCATACGATGAAGTTTCACCTTCGGGGATTGCAAACAAGTGTGCATCATCGTCATAACCATTTCCGACTCTGTTGATGGGTGTGAATGTGTCTCCCGACAACTCAAATACTGTCCAGATTGTTCCGGGCAAATTGGGCACATGATAGGTTCCTATAAGCATAGAACCTTTATATACGTCAATCTTTGCATTTGAATTTGCCATATACATACTTGTTGAATTTCCGCCATTTGAATAGTCGTGTACGGAATATCTGTATACGCCGTCTATCTGCTTGTGAAGGGTTACTGTCTCCGGATCGGGATACTGAGATATTCTGGTGTTATCCCAGTCCAATGTGGCATATTCTCTGTATGGATTATAATTTCCGCCACTATATGGGTAGTACAGATGGAAACGATCCTCGCTATCCGGAAGGGGACCTGTCAGGTGTGAATCAAGATCTTCAGGTCTGTCACGCCATGAGAGGACAAATCTGTACTCGCCGTTTACATCTGACATTATCGGAGAAATAACGGCATTTTGTGCAAATACGCCCAACACTCCAACAACAATGTTTTTGTATCCTGTGATGTATCCTTCTTTAGAGAACTCTATTGTGTACAATCCGGGAGTATATTCTATTTCATAATAACCTACCTCATTTGCTTCTGTTGTGTACACAATGGCTCCTGCCCGGTTATTCCAACTGCTGCGGACTTTGATACTTACACCGGCTACTGCCTGGGCATTCATTGCGTTTGTAATAGTTCCGTTGGCATATCCGATTTCTTCGCCAACCTGTACCAAAAGGAAGGTTTCGTTATAGGTAACAGTTTCTGCAACAACAGTTACTGCCATTTTTGCACTCTTGAAGCTTCCTGCTGTTATTTTTACAATGTAATCTCCGGCAGGTAACTCTACAGTATAATTACCCTGTGCATTTGTTCTTACGGATTCTATAAGATTGTTGTTCTGATAGATTCTGACAAGAGCATCTTCTATATCAAATGAACCTTCGGCACTCATAACTTTACCGGAAATAGAACCCATTGCCATTTCTGCCAAACGATAGTTTTGAGCTGCAGAATTGTTTTGGGGGAATATCATCGGTTTTGACTGATGAGTTCTGCAACAATAATCGCCATTATCATCTTTAGCTTCTATCAAAGCCTGTGATAATGTGTAATAGTTGTCACCTTTTTCTTCGCACAGATATTTGAATATATCTCTTTCCATGCTTGCATTGTATCTGGTACAAATTGTGCCGCTGTTTGCAACAACTGCCGCTGCACCTTTGTCCACAAATGCCTGTACAAGTGAAAAATCATTGTTTACGCCGTCTGTCATATCTTTACCTGAACTACAAGTTCCAAGATAGATGAAAGCACCTGTCAGATCACCGCAATATTCCTGAATAAATCCACCTGTAACAAGAACACCGCCACCACTTGATGCCAAAAGGAATCCGGCATCAAAATCTGACTTATACGCATTGTATACATCGCTATATTCAACACCGAGAGAAAGGAATGAACCATACTTTGTGCTATATCCACCATGGTTGTGCCATGCAACAACATCTGCGGCAGAAATATTTCTAATTGCTTCTATAGAAACTTCTTCCAGGTCGAAGTTGCTGTCAGCACTTGTATTTAACTCATTTACAGAAGTTGAAGAATTGAACTGATAGAAGGGGAATGTTGATTCTACCAATCTTGCACTTCCGTCGGTTGCCGCATCGGACAGAGCCTGGTTAGAACGTGAATATGTGTTTTTGGCAGGCTGATATGAATGAATCTGATTTCCTGCATCGCTTCCGTCAATGTTAAACAAATACAGATACTCTGCACCGCTGTTTAATACTATTCTTACAGAGTATTCTTCTTCATAATAACTGTCAATTTCACCTGCATTTTTCATTTCTTCCAGTTTTGTCAAAAGAATACTCAATGTTGCTTCATAATCTTCTTCAGAAATGCTGTCCTGTTCATGTTCTGCCATATAAAGGTCAACATCATCAATTACTGCGTTAACTTCTGCTGCTTCTTCTTCAGAAAGAGCTTTGAAGAAAGAAATCTGACATTCATCATAAACTTCACCTTTAACAACAACATTGTAGTCGATTCTTGCCACAACATCAGATGAAAGTTCAGCTTTTAAGGTGTATATTCCGTCATCAGCTTCAACATCGCCATTTTCTCCGTTGTCATACATATAACCGATTACAGCATCGTTTTCGTCTGCAAGATATACGTCATTTTCTTCCAAATCAACATTTGCAAATATTTCAGCAGTAAAGATTATTTCTGTTTCCTCACCTATGGGTGCCTTATATGTGCTTGCATCAAAGGAGTATACTTCCACGTCTGAATCGGGAGTATCCAATGAAATATCAGAATTTGTAGCCCAGATTGCATAGAGTGTCATGGATTCTGTCACAAAATGTGCAAAGTTCCACATGGATTCTCCTGTGGGTGTTGTTGCCCAACCGGTGAATGTGAATCCTTCTCTGAATGGCTGTTCGGGCAATTGTGCTTTCGCTCCGATTTCAATATTCTGATTTGCAGGAGCACCTGTTGCACCTTCGTAGTTCAAGTCGAAACTAACAACATATCCTGTGAGCCATATTGCATAAAGAGTGGTATCTTTCTTGATTTTGGTTGTAAAATCAAAAACTTCATTGGTTTCAGTATCTGTTGTCCATCCGCCAAAAACAAATCCTTCTCTTACGGGAGCTTCAGGTTCTGTTGCTTTTTTATTTTTTTCAATTTTCTGATTTGCGGGAGCGCCCTCTGCGCCTTCATAGTTCAAATCAAATTTTACGGTGTATTTCTGTGTGGTAGCTCCGCCCCCGCCACCACCGCCGCCTCCGCCACCGCCTGAGGAGGTTTGTTTTTTGATGGTATATTCAACTGTCAAAACACCATTTGAAACATTTTTGCCTTTTACGGCAATAGCTTTCAATGTGGTTGTTTTTGATATTGTGATTTCTTTGTTGTATTTAGTGCTTTTTTCGGTAGGGGTTTTTCCGTCTGTTGTATAGTAGATATTTGCACCTTTTGTAAATGTTGTAAGCTGAACTTTCTGTGTTGTCTTATATTCACCGGACTCTACAGAAGCTATGGGAGTTGCGGGGGTTTTTGCACTTCCGAGACCTTTGTATGACATAACTGCAACATCACCACGGCTTGATGCATTACCTTTTGTTCCCTTAAGACTTTCAAGGATACCGTTTGCTTCAGCAACATCAAGGTAGCCCTTTGACCAGTCATTTTCATCAATAACAACATCGTCACCTAATCCGACTGCACACACAACCATTTTGATTGCTTCTTCGTGCTTAACATTATCCTCGGGGCGGAATTTTCCGTTTCCGTCACCATTTATGATGCCTTCCTGTGATGCAATGTTGATATATCCGCTTGCCCAATGGTCTTTAGCCACATCATCAAATGCGCTTTCGCCTTTTGCACTCTGTGCATCGGCTTCTTTTCCTATCATTCTGCAGACAACAGCTGCCATTTCAGCTCTTGTGATAGATTTGTCTGCTCCAAAAGTTCCATCGGGATAGCCCGATAAGATGTCTGCTTTTTCCAGATCAGATGCAGCCTGTGCATAATAATCTGTATCTTTCACATCTGAAAAAACAGAAGTTTTTGCATCTGCTGCCATAATATTCACGGGTGCAAGTGTCATAAGCATTGCAAGCACCATGAACATACTAACTATTCTTTTCATTTAAAAAGACTTCCTTTCTCTTAATCATAATTTCTTCATACAAGCATAACAAATCTTTTGCAAGTTTTTTCTATGAATCTGATACCCCCTTATTCATATTTGCAAAAACATTTATATGCCGGTTTTTCCGTGATCAATTCATATTGTAATACTCAACAGAATCGTCTCCAAAACCTTAAATTTTATTATATCATCAATATATTCCATCGTCAATCAAAATCTTGAATATATGTTTTTTATTCGTCATTATGTCAAATTATGAAAAACTTTACTATGCAACCTGACCAAATCCATAATATAACCTTACCCACAAAACCAAAAAAGCAGGCTGAGCCTGACCCAAGTCGCGAGCATAATTTGATATACATCTCATCTCGCGAACTAAACACTGCGCAAATTCCTACACAGTAAAAAAGAGGATGTAAAAAAGTTTGCGATTCAGACTTTTTTACATCCTCATATAATTTTATATTATTCTCCTCTGACAAATACTGTTCTTGTCGCATCGTCCCATTTGACATTACAGCCAAAGGCTTCGGAAATTGCACGAACAGGAATAAACGTTGTTGAATTTTTGAGTTCCGGCGCAACATCCATGGCTTTGGGCGTGCCGTCAATATACATAACATTTTGTCCGATTGTCATGGTAACGGTTTTATTGCCTCTTTTTGAAGTTATGGTCTGTGTTGCACCATCCCATGCTACCGATGCATTAAGTGCTTCAAAAATTGCACGAAGAGGAACAAGTGTTCTGTCGTCTTTTATATACGGTGCTTGCTGACATTCAATCAAAACTCCGTCAACTCTTATGGTGATGCTGTGAACGACGGGAACAAAATTTGTGGATATGTTATCCAGAACCTGAACCGGAACAAGAGATTTTGTTGTTG
The DNA here is from genome assembly GCA_045654685.1 of Clostridia bacterium. Classification (GTDB taxonomy): domain Bacteria; phylum Bacillota; class Clostridia; order UMGS1810; family UMGS1810; genus RGIG1828. Next base: position 7,673 of record JAZONV010000065.1, read on the forward strand.
TTCCGTTTCCAAGCTGACCCGCATCATTTTTTCCCCATGTCCAGACAGTTCCGTCATTTTTTAGTGCAACGGTATAGCTTCTGCCAACATCTACAGCTGCCACATCACTCATAACCATAACGGGAGTAGTCTGCACATAATGATAAATCATCTCTCCCTGCCATGTGTATGAACCATTGCTTCCGATGGCACCGTCTGTGTTGTCTCCCCACATCCACAAAGTGTTGTCTGTTTTGATAGCCCCGCAGACTGTTCCGCCGTAGCTGAAAGCTGACACATTGTCCATTATACATGTGGGAACACTATAATTACCATACAGGATATTGTCCGAAAAATCTCCGCCAAATCCGTTGAACTGTCCCCATGCCCAAAGAGTCCCGTCTGCTTTTAAAGCATATCCGGGATATACAGCAACTACACCATCCATTATCTTGACGGGAACATATGAAGGTTCTCCCATAGTTCCGTTTCCAAGACATCCGTATGCATCGTGGTAAGTGGGTGCAGACCCCCATATCCAGAGACTTCCGTCTGATTTTATTGCGGCAATTTTGGAACCATCACATGCAGATGCCACAACATCATCCATTATTTTGGTGGGAAGATAGATATCGTTTTGCTTTGTTCCGTTTGCCATTGTCCCTGAACTGTTAGAGCCCCAGGACCAGAGAGAATTATCTTTTTTTATTGCCACCTGAGCTCCCACGCTTATGACATCATCTAAAATCTTTACGGGAACTCTTGCGGTTTCTGTTGTACCATTGCCAAGAAATCCGCTCCAGCCAAGACCCATGCTCCACAATGTTCCGTCTTTTTTCACAAAATATGTACGGTCATCACCGGCCCATACATCTGCAACATCTTTTGCAACTATTATCGGAACAGTCTGACGTGAAGTATATCCATTCACCACAACCTGATTTGCAGGTTTCAGATTTCCTTTTCCGTTATTTCCGAGCTGTCCGTCCGTGTTATTTCCCCACATCCACAAATTACCCTCATTGTCAATGGCTGCTACATGAGCAGTTCCTGCTGAAATGGTGTGGCGATAGTTTGGTGCTGCCATATTTGCACTGCAAGAAATTGCAGAACACGCAAGTGACACCAATACAATTATAAGCACTAATCCCATTTTCTTCATTTTTTTGCCTCCTGTCCAACATTAGAATTTAATTTTTATAATGGTTTTATTTCTTATTTATCAACCATGAATCTATTATCATTCTGCATACTATCAAATCTCGGAAACGTCTTTGGCGTTAGCCTCGGATACTGTTATAATTCTGTTTTTCCCGGTTTCCTTGGCAACATATAGACCCGAATCTGCCATGTCGAAAAACTCCTGCCTCTGAAGATTTTCTTTGTAGGGTGCAATTCCACAGGAAAAGGTGATTTTTTCATCTGTAAAGTCATATTTAACAGATGAGAATGCTTTGAGAATTCTTTTTGCAAAGTGTTGTGCCCGTGATACGTTCTTGTGATTGAAGATTATAGCAAACTCCTCACCGCCGTATCTGCACGGAATGTCATCCTCGGCACAATTGTTTTTTATCGCTTCCGCAAGAGTTTCCAACACTTTATCTCCTCTGTCATGACCGAGAGTGTCATTAACCTTTTTAAAGTTGTCAATATCTATAATCGCCAGACAAAAACTGATATTGTGATTATTAAAATCAGCAATGGACTTATCCAGTTCACTATAGAATGTTTTGTGGTTATAAAGCCCGGTCATCTGATCGATAGTGAGCACATGTTGCAGTTGCTCATTGGTTTGTGCCTGAGTTCGTATCAAATCAAACCCGTTTTTTGCAAAATTAATTGAAAGATGCCCCGTAAGGCAAGAAACAACGAAAAACCCAAAGGTCAACACTATGTTTAAAAAAGTTGTTGTATCTGCAACAGTTTCTGTAATTTTCAGAAACGATGTGATAGTGATTATTACAAAAGCATAAAACGCTGTGATGTTAAAGAGCTTTTTGTCGTTGAAGGTGGCACAAAAAACCAAAGGGAACACAAAGGAACACATCATCACCACATATTCCCTGTGAATGATGGCAACAACAAAAGAAACACTCATTGCTCCAAGAGTTATTATTCTGCTTTTGGCAGTTCCCGAAAAATTTTTTGACCTCACAGCTGACAATGTTATTATCAGAATCAACCAATTAAGAGCTGCGGGAATCATAACTTTCCTTTTGAAATACATATCATTCACAGACCATAAACACTCGCCCTTTGTTGTTAAAAACACAAATATTCCGATTTCTGTCAACGTTACCAATATTACGGTAAATAACAAGGCACGCACAAAACTGTGTCTGTATTTATCCAAAAGTTTTCTGTTTTTCAACTTATCGTCCCCCTACTCTTTTATTTGCAAAATTTTGACATGATAATATTTTTATTGTATGGGAACGAAGATTCCTATACAACGAAAATGCATATGCATTTCATCGGGAGTTTATTTATTCAAAAGCGTATGAACACGGTGAATCAATGCGGCAAATTCTGCACGGGTTGTATTTCCCAGAGGATCTATTGTGTTATTGCCCTTGCCTTTGAATATTCCGAGCTTATATAGTGTCTGAACAGCATACATTGCATTATCGGAAATAAGATCTGCATCTGCAAAATTCACTAACTCTTGTGTTACAGCAAATTCTTTTCCCATATATTCAAAGAATCTCACAAGAACCACACCCATCATTTCACGGGTGATTTCTCCGGGTGAAACAAACGAAATGTCGTCTGCAATTTTCACTTCCTTCGCCCAGTTTGCATATGGAGTGTACCATTGACCGTCATCAACGCCTTCAACATGCATATTTTCATAGGCAGTCATGTCAGCATTTGCAAGTCTTGCCAATACAGTCACAACCATACTGCTTGTGATGGCCTCGGATGGTGCAAACTGTTCATCGCTATATCCAACCATGATTTTATTTTCATATGCCCATCTAACATCCTCATAGAACCAGTCTTGGGATGTCACATCAGAAAAGACACCTTCATCACCGGGAACTTTGTCGGGAACGGGAGCGTTCCATTTAGCATACAGATTTACTTTTGAAGTTATTTTCTCTGAAATATCAAAAGGCTGTGTTAAAGCTTCATCCTTAAACCAACCGCCAAATATATATCCTTCTTTTACGGGTGTTGGCAAAACAGTAATTGAGGTTCCGCCTTTTATAATCTGCTTTTCAACGGGAGTGCCTCCATTGGTTTCAAATGTAACAGCATAGGCAGAAATGCTTCCGCCTCCGCCGCCTCCGCCACCGCCGACTGCCGGCGAAAGACTGCCAATGGTAAAGTTCTGTGATGCTGTTTTCAATTCACCGTTTTTGTCACCGCCCACACGGAATTCAGCAGATATGGTATGCTTTCCTTTGCCGGCGCCGCGGAATGTCTTGGACTTAATTGTAATCTTTGTGCTTCCCTCTCTGGCTGTGTAGTCTACATTCTCGGCAAGTTTTTCACCATCAAGCCAAAGATCTACAAATTCAAAAAATTCACCATCAATTACAAAATCCATATCGGAATATTTTGAAATCTTTGCAGGAAGTCTTGTTGTAATTTCGTATCCATCATCAACGGATGCATTGATATTGGCATCAGAGTTATCCTTAACCGTCAGAACAAAATCCGCATATGATGTTTCAAATTCATCATGACTGTATTTTGCTTTGATGGTTATCGGGAATTCTCCCGTTTCCTTCGGAACACCATAGATTTCACCGCTCGGATACAATGTTAAGCCCTCCGGAAGAGTGCCTTCATGAACAGAAAAGGTTACCTTGTTCCAGTCGTGCATATTGTTTGTTGTGATAATAGATGAATATGGAACGTATTTAACTGCATCATGAACCTCGGCAGTATCAATTTTCGGATTACCTGCAGTTCCCGTGAGCCTGATTATTCTCGGCTCCTGTCCGTCTGCGGTGATTGTCAGAGTTCCTTCAATCTCACCTTCGCCATCAGGTATGAGTCTGATTCTTGCAACGTTGAAAAGTTCACCATAATCGTTGCCGGTGTTGTTGATAGTTGTTGTAAAGGGAGCAAGGGTATCATTGCCATCTCCGCCAATTGTCAAGTATTCATCAAGTTTTATGTTTGTTGCATCAATTGTTGCGGTGATTCCCGTAAGTTCTTCACTTCCCACATTGGCAACAAAAATATCGTGTACATTTCCAAAATAGTTGTTGAGGAAAATTTCTCTTTCATCGGGACCATTCACAAAAAGTTTTGCCCCTTCTTCCTTTTTTACAGCTGTAACCCAATAGTTTTTCTGGTTAATGTGATTTTCTGCAGAAACGGTATATTTCACAGAGCTATAGGGGTCTCTTGTCACATCTGTCGGAACTTTTGTAAAATCACGGAGGGATAATTTGTTTCTGTAATTATCTCCGGTATTTTCCATTGTGTCGCCATAATATACCTTGGCATGATATCCCAGATTGACCTCGGGAGAAATTGATGTCATATCAACCCCGGTGTCATTTATGAGAAGTGTCTGATAGCCATAGCTGTAATATGTGTCATACTTGTAGGGAACTATGTATGTGTCAAGGCACTCGTTTCCGCCATACAAATCGAGGACTCTGAAATAACTGTCTCCCAAACCGACTTCAGGGGCTTCGTTATATCCGGGAGTTCCGCCGATTTCGGATTCTTCATCATGTTCAGGTTCTTGTGCAGAATCCACTTCTTCAATTACGATTCTTAAATGATGGATATCGTCACCGGAAAAAATTGTGAAGTCAACACCATCACCGCTAAAATCTGCCTTGTAGCCTGAACCCACAGTATAATATACATCGTCTGCAAACAGTTGTTCCTTGATGTCAGGCTTGTTTTGTGCCTCTTCAAGAGAATAGTAGTGACCCACAACAGCTTTGTCAACTTTGCTTGCATCGGCAGTATGTGAATCGCCGTTATAGAATATCATACCGGTGCTGTACTCATCATCACCGCTAAAATCTGTATTAAGATAATAGGTAATAATTTCTGTATCGTACCATACACCGTCTATTTTCTCTTCTTCATAATCATATGAACTGTAATCATACGCAGGAATTCTTTCGCCGTCGATATCTGCAAAAATCCCTTCCACATAGATATAGTCATACGTGTGGGACACGCCTATGGTTGCAGGAACGATGTGTATATCATCATCCGATATAATACAAAGCGTTACCTCCAACCCTTCATTTTGAAGCCAGTAGTCCTTCATGCCTGCATCTTCCAGGGTCATGTCTCGGGCAACAATCTCTTTTGTTATATCAATATTCGCAGGGATTTCTTCTTCTCTGATCCATGTGTGAATCTTATCTTCGCTATATCCCCAACCATCAATCACTTTTAAATCATAATCTGAATAATCATCATTGAGTTTTATGCCAAGATAATATTCATCATGATATGAATAATTGGATTTGATTTCGGCATACATATCATAATAATACATATACTCTCCGTCTATGATTCTTCTTGCTTCATATCCGTAGGTGCCGCCTATTTCCACTTCGTTTCTTTTGCCTGTGTTGTCCTGGGTATAGATAGAGTATTCAAACACATCCGTATATTCCGGATACTCGGCATCTATCTCATACATTACAGTTGTGTCATCGTGTCTTATAATCATCCTTAAGTAGTTGTCCCACTCACCCAATGTATGAGTTTCTTCCAAAGTGGGAGCAAATTTTATGGTATCATCATAATCTGCTTTTATCCATCCGTCTATAACATCAGATTCAAATTCATATCCGGAATCAACAAGTTCTTCCACATACCAGAGAATTTCTACAGATTCTCTGTCTTCCATTTTCAGATTGGATACGCTGTCTGCAATTTCAGATACACCGAAATCATACAGTTCGTTATATATGTATCCTTTCAAATCCATAGAAGCATATTCACTCGGCAACCGAAAATCAATGAGATATCTTACATTTTCAGTATCAAGCTGATGGGCTGAACCGATAATCACTTCAACATTATAATTATTTATGATGTAGTGATCAAGAATATTTATGGATTCATCAAAACCAAGAATTTTCCATGTGTCATAAAGATATTCGCCTTTGTCATCAAAGAAATTTGCCCACACCGATGCATCTGCACCATCAATTTCTATGAGTTCATCCGTGCCCTCTTCCCTGAGTTGACCGAACAATTCACCAACTGTCATTTGAGGAAGTTTTTCAAGGGGAAACTGTGTCAAATCAATATAAGCATCCACCTCTTCAATGGGAAGCAGCGACATCAGATTAAGCCCCGAAGTCTCGCATGCCACTTCTGCCCCGGACATCACGGGAATTGTCATCACCATAATCATTGCCAGAATCAGAGCTGAAATCCTTTTGAATCTGTTATTCATTTTCTAATCTCCTTTTATCTTTGTTATGTTCATACATCCTCACATCTTCCGGTCAGAATTATATGGAGGATTTGGCATAGTCAATTATTTCATCAATGGAGTAAATTTGTTTTTTCCTGAGATTTCCCTTATAATAATCGAACATTAGCTCTTGGCCGTTAATATCACATAATCCGGGCAACTTTGCCAGAGGTTCATATGTATGCTTATCCAGCATTATTGCAAATCTTTCTCCGGATGCGGAAATATAATCGCTGATCACATAATTTTCTGTCTCTGTTATATAGGCAAGATATGAATCTTTTTCCAGATCAGCAATTTTTTTGCCGTCGGACAGTCTGTATACTGTCGGAGTGCCGTGCAATGGCGAAAGAACAATGGTATCATTTGTAAAATATGCTTCACTTTGCTCTGACACGGGAACTTCAAAAAGTTTTGTTCCTTTGTTGTCATATACCGAACATATGTCCTCTGTTTTTATGGCAAACAAATAGCTGTTGTCTTTTTTTGTTGCGCCTATGAGTTCTCCGTCACCAATCAGTTTACTGTCAACAACCATTCCGCAATATGCGGCATTGTCACCTTTTGCTTTTTCGCTGACAATCACTTTGGCAGTATCTTTGTCAATTAATTTGAGATTGTTTTCTCTATCCAAAATACTCACACCGTATGGTGCATAAAATACGGATTTGAGGTCGATTTCCTCAAATATGATTTCTCCGCTCTCTCCGCTGTATATGCGAAGTGCATCTTTGTATATTACAATCAGATTTCCGCTTTTTTTGCTGTATTGCTGGTCATACACCTTTTTGGCATCGGGTATTTCAACTTCCTTTATAAGAGTTCCGTCCGAGCTAAAAAGCCTGAAGCCTTTATAATTGAACAGCATTACGGTTTTTCCGTCACCGCTGAGTCGTGCCTCGTCGTGAATATAGGCAGGATCATAGCTGAAAATGTCTGAATCGCCAAATGTTTTACGCTTCAAAATTCTCACCTTTGGCGTATCCATTCCGGCAACCAAGCCATAGTCTCCCGAAATGTTCACAAAATTACACTTTGTCTGTCCGCCGTCATATTGCTCCATAAGGTTTGCGGATTTATCATACAGCACATAGTCGTTCTTCCAAGTGGCAACAATAGTATTTAAGGTGTCTGTGGAAAATGCCGTGACATCGGAATCTGCATATGCCACCTCTTCTTGTTCACCGGTTACGGGATGGATTTTCACAACGGTACTCTTGTTTGAAATATATATTCCCCTTTCATTTGCAACAACACCAATTCTGTCTTCCAATTCAAAACCGCCTGTTTGCGAAAGTTCTTTGGTATCTATAACCGCAAACACGGACGAGTTATCCATGGTGGATGAAAAAGCGAAATACTGACCGAAGAAACCGCCCTCAAAGTGAGTGTATTCCGACCGGTCATAAATTTCAATATATTCTTCGGATGAAACGGTGTCATATATGAACAATCCACCGTCTTCAAAGCTTACGGCAAGATATTTTCCGTCACCGCTTATTGCAAACAAGTTGTCATTCGGATCGGCAAAGGTATCATCATCAACAATATATTGTTTTTTGTCTCCAAAAAATATGGTTGACTTTTCTTTTCCGTCAATATCATAGACTGTTGCAAAGGACTCATCTCTGTATATGCCTGCTACGGTTTTGCCATCGGAAGAAAGTGCTATTGATGTGGTCATCTTTCCTGTCCACAATTTCTTTTTGTTCATAATATCATATGCACAAAGACCTTCTTCACCTGCATATATAATCGTATGGTTATCTGCAAAAACAACATCTGCCAAAGCAGATTTCACAGTTGGCAGAGTGTCGGTAATTTTTCCGCTTTCCGTGTCAAATACTGCAACTGCAAAGGAATATACCGCCGCCCCGGTTTTTCCGTCGGGAGATATGGCGGTCTTAAAAGTTTCGGAAGGCAATTCCAACACACAATGATTTTTGAAGCCATCGTCAAGGTCATATATCCCCAGGGAATCTGTCAGGGCTTTTTTTGCAGAAGATGTGTGCTTCGGAACAAAAATGCCTTTTTCCGTGGGCAATGCATCAAGTGCATATCTGATTGCCTGAACGGTATCTCCCCCGGCGAGAGCATTTTGGGAATATTCTGCCAAAGTAAGAGATTTTTGAGTCATTTCCATTCTTTTGAGACCTACAAAAGATGTGAACAACCCTGCAACAAATGTCAAAGCAAGCACAGAACCAACAATTTTTGCCCCCCTCTTTTGTCTTTTGGTACGGGGGTCGTTTTGTCTCAGATGAGTAAGATCATGAAGCATTTCCCCGGCAGACTGATATCGAAGGTCGGGATTGGGATTCATGGCTTTGCTTATAATATCAACAAATAACGGGCTGAACTCTGATCCGGAAAGAGGCTTAACCATTGTGGCATCTTTGGCAGGTTTTACACCTGACAACAAATGATACAAGGTGGCTCCCAGACTGTATATGTCAGATCTGGAATCGGGAATTACAATTCTGTTTCCGGAGGAACTGTGTTCGGAAGGTGTCACATCGTCCATGTTATCTCTTTGAGTCATAAGCTCGGTTTCATCTTCTGCCGTAGGAGTCCTGCTTGAAAAATCAAGACCATAGTGCTCGGGAGATGAATATCCGGCACTTTTTCCCACAACGTTTTCTTCACCAAGTGCCAATGCAATGTTATAGTCTATAAGGCACACATTTCCCCGTGGCGTTACCATTATGTTGGCAGGTTTAATGTCACTATGCACAATTCCTCTTGGAGGTGTGCCGTGAACAGGGCTGTGAAGATAGTCCAATGCCTCCAGAAGCTGACATGCCCAGGCGATTAGTTGGGGCTGTGCAATACGCTCGCCCCTTATCAGCGGTTTGTCCAAACTTTCGCCCTCTATGTAGTCCATAACGGTGTAGACCGTTTCATCTTCCACGAAAAAGTCATACACCTGAGGAATATATGTGTGGCTCAGGTTCTTCAAAGCATCAACTTCTCTGCGAAGAATTTCCGGCTTGGTGGACAGTTTTCGCTTGTCGGCTTTCAACACCACTTTTTTGCCCAGTCTCATATGGCTGGCAAGATAGACTATTCCGCCGCCGCCCGATCCTATTCTTCCTATTATTTCATATGTTGAAGCTATAATTTCACTCATAACATTTCCTTCTTTCAAGCAGATGTCAACTGATTATTATTTCGATTTTTGTATCTCACCATACTCAACATCAAACTTTTCATTCAGTTTATGTTTTTTTCTTGTATATATCAGAAAATATACAATGCCCCACAACACCGATACCGATGCAACAATCAGACCGGCATATAATATCATTTCATCAGAAAATGCACCCATGGCTATTCCTCCTTGTTAAACACTCCCAAAATTCTTGTCAGCATTTCAATGTCATATCAACATTTGCAAGTGTTATGCGGTATCCGTCATATATCTGATATTCCACATTACTTGCTATTCTCTGTGTACTGCCGTTTATGTATGTGCCGTTTGTGGAATTACAGTCTTTAACAAAATATTCATTGTCTCTCACAATAAATTCTGCATGTATCTTGCTGATTTTGTTATTGCCTATTGCATAATCACATTGCCTGCTCAGTTTTCCTACAGTTACAACATTCTTGTCAAGATTGATTTTTTTGAAAACGCCATTTTCAAAAAATTCAAGATGTGCACACCCATTTTCATCTCCGAGAAGAACTGTATCATCAAATTCAGAGCCTTGTGCCCCTGCATATATCTGCTCAAGAGACCGGGGAACACCATCTATGGATGATGGCGCCGGTTTAGATTCGGATGAACCCGGCACCTTCTTTTCCGCTGTTTGCAAGGCTTTCTTTGCCAATGCAGAATCCGAAATACCATTCCTACCTTCACCATCTTCATCACCGACGGATTTGTCATTCATAAATAATTCTCTGTATATAACAAAATCTGCCACACACACAGCAAGTATCATTCCCAATAGATATTTCATGTTTAAAGTTCCGTCTGCATTATCAAAAAATCCGCTTGATGAAATTAATGCTATGATTCCTGCAACAACAAGCTGGAGCAAAAAGAAAATATATTTTTTTGAGTTTCTTTTTTTCGCCAGCTCCGACTCACGCTTTTTTTCTGAATTATTATCCCGAAAAGTTTCTTTCATCTTCGCAGATTGCACCTCATCTTTTTTTCGGATGCTTTTCAAAATCTCGCTGTCTGAATCTATCATTGTTGGGGTTATAACAGAAAACCGTGCATTTTTTGCAAGTTTTGCCGCACTCATTCTTCCTTTTGTCTGCTCATCGCACAAAGCACGCAAATCATTTGCGCAAAGATGGGGATTGTTTAATGTGTCAAAGAGAGCCTGAATAAAACCGTCGTTTATCCTTTCTATTTTACTGCCCATTACAAGAGATAAAATAAAACTTTTCACATGTTCCATTCCGGCATCCTGCGCAACGCATGGCAGATACACAAAACTCGGCTCGTATGTTCCTGCTTTCACATACACATTCTCCTCATCAAAAACAATGCCCGAACCAAAAAGACCGCACTTTTCTACATCTTCAAGGGCAGACAGCGCACCTTCGATTATATTTATGAATCCGTTTTTGGTAATTTTTCTGTTGGCACATGCCTGTTCCAAAGATATTTTCGAGGTTATATTATAAGAAATAAGAACATCATCACCAACATATCTGCAACTTGGTTTTATGATGTTTCTCAATTCGTTGTTTGTCAATATGTCAAGTTGACTGTTGTCGGGTTTTTCCCCACCGGAGAAGGTGGCTACAACATAACTTGAATTGTCTGTTGTTTCATATGTATATTTCATAAGTGTTATCATCCTCTCTGCTAAAATCAGCATCATGGTTCGATTGGTTAAAACTAACACCATTATACTCATAAATTGTATCACTTCTGAAAAATTTTGTCAACAAACAAGCCTAAAATCAAAAAATAGTAACATTTATATATTTTTGTTTGAGAGAAGCCAAAAAGGGGCGTAAAAAATCTTACAGTTAGGATGTCGCAAAAATGTCCTGTCCCCGAACAATGATGAATGTGTGATGTTTGGCTTATGAATATTCTTCGTGATATAATAAAAAATAAAACAGAAAGGGTAAAAGATATGAAAAGATTTTTCTTCACTTGCATTGTTATGATTATGGCGCTTGTGTCCACCTCCCTGATTCCCACAAGTGCAAGCAGCAACGTCATATCAAACGGACAATGCGGAACAAATGTATTCTGGTTGCTTGATGATGCCGGAGTAATGACCATTAGCGGATATGGAGACATGAAAAATTTTACTATGGATTTTTCAAACGGAAATTCAGACATTCCGTGGGCCCCTTATATCAACAATATTACCGAAATTTATATTGAGAATGGTGTGACAAGTATAAGCCCATATGCTTTCAATGGTGCAAGCATTTTGAAAAAAGTCATAATTTCCGACACCGTAAAAACCATCGGGGATTCAGCTTTTAATTATGCAGATAATCTTGAATATGTAATAATCGGAGATGGCGTTGAAACAATAGGAAAAATGGCCTTCTTCTTTGCAGAGATTGACTCCCTGTATTTGGGTAAAAATGTCAGATATATAGGTGAGAATGCTTTTAATTCAAATACCGTTTCCTTCCATGCTTCACCCCATACAACCATCCGAAATCTTTTTTATCCCGGAACGCGTGAACAATGGGACGCGATAACCATAGAAAAAGGAAATGCACTGATTGATGAATACGGCAGAAACAGAGTCTACTATAATTTTGATGACAGATATAAAACAAATATTTCCAAGGATTGCAAAATCAAAATAGGCGATTATATGAAATTCGGCAATTTAAACTCTGTTACACCAGGTGAAAGTCAGTCAGTCGGCGGAAAGACCCACGAACCTATCATATGGCGCGTTATAAATATAAACGAAAACAAAGTAACTTTATTTTCCCAAGATCCCGTGGAAAAAGGAAAACCTTTTGATGTGGGCGGAGTTGACCCTGTCTACCACAATACTGCATCAAGAGAAGAATTCGGTTCAAACAACTGGAAAGACTCTACCCTGAGACAATGGCTGAACAGCGACGAATCAAATGTGTCGTGGACACATTGCCCACCCGTTATGAATTACAAATTTTCCTATGACGGTATAAACCAAAACAATGACGGGTATGACGATTACCCCGGCTTTTTGTCTGATGCATTTTTCACAGAATTTGAAAGATCATGCATAAAAGAAACCACAAATTATTTTGTCGATACCGAAGACGGAGATTATATCACCAAAGACAAAGTTTTTCTTCTGTCAGAATTCGAAGTTTCATTTCTGGCTGACAGAGTCCATGACTTGAGACTTGCGGACGGGGAATTTCCAAGTAATCTGACCATGTATTGGCTGAGAGAATCCATAAGACCAAAATATACATATGTTGATGTGTGGGAAAAAGGCGTGCATACAGACAGAGACTATTATGTAGGCCTCGGAAATCATACCGAAGTTTCTTCGAATACCGGCGCAAGTTCCCGCGGAAATGTCCGTCCGGCAATGGTAGTGGACATATCAAAACTTTCTTTCAACCAGGGTGACGGAACCCGGAACAATCCATATACATATATAAAAGTGAATTTAAACGGCTCTCCAATTATATTTGACCAGTCTCCGATTATCTCAAATGACCGCACTCTGGTGCCCGTCCGTGCAATCTTTGAGTCACTCGGAGCATCGGTAGAATGGAACGGAGAAACAAACACCGTTACGTCATCCAAAAACGGTATAACTGTTTCTCTGACCATTGGCGAGAACATAATGTATAAAAACAAAAAGGAAATACCACTTGATTGTGCACCGCAGATTGTAAATTCAAGAACCCTGATTCCCGTCAGGGCGGTTTCGGAGGCGTTTGGATGCAAGGTGGACTGGGATGATGTATCAAAAACGGTTAATATAGTTAGCGATATCAGGTAACTTATTCACGAAAATTAAACAAGGGAGTGTAAATTAATTTGGCGAATTAATTTACACTCCCTCCCCCTTCCACCGGAAGCCTATGGGTTCGTTTTCATTTTTGTTTTGCTGTATGTCCCCAACCGTCATATGCAACAAATCAGCTTCGCACCGTAGAGGGGGCTTGCTTCTTTGGCGGTTTTGCCATACGTTCCACCCAACCAATCGCAATTTTTTGCTCTTGGGGTGTCACGCATCTTGCCGGTTCACGGCGCTCGAGTTCATATCTTTTTCAGAGAATAAAAAAGTGCGTTAACACGCACATCAACACCCCTGCCCCTCATTCTTGAGGGGTAGGGTTTCCTTTTTCTAGATTTTAATGTAAAATATTCGTATGAGTATTTTACAAAAGATTTTTTCAAACCATTTCCACAAACTCA
>JAZONV010000066.1:0-6480 GCA_045654685.1 Clostridia bacterium
AACATTACACCGTCAATGTCAAGAAAGGGCAACCCATATGACAACGCTTTAGCAGAAAATTTCTTTTCTATTCTCAAAACAGAGTGTATTTATCGAACGAAACTGCAAACCTATGAGGAGGCACGCCTTCTCATAGGTGAATACATCCATTTTTACAACAATGAAAGAATACAACTAAAAACAAAACTGACACCACTCGAAAAGCTGCTTAAATTTTATTTTTAACTACCATAAAGGGGATGTAAATTACTTCTTGCGAATTAATTTACATCCCCTTATTTTCCAAATTTCTATATTTCAAAGTAACTCAACTGCTTTTTTCAGCATTTCTTTTTAAAGTTTCCGGGAGTTGTGCCCATATATTTGGCAAACAGTTTCCCGAAATATTTCACATCACTTATTCCAACCCTTTCCGCCACTTCCGAAATGTTGTATTTCCCGCTTTTTAAAAGCTCGGCACCACGGCGTATTCTGAGAGTGTTTCTGAAATCCACCGGAGACGTCCCCTTACACTCAAAGAAAAGTCTTCTGAAATTTGCCGGAGAAAGATATGACATTTTTGCAAGGTCGTCTATGGAAAAATCTTTTGCAAAATTGCTTTCTATGTATGTTATTGCATTTTTAATGGGACTGTATTTGCCATCGGACTCTCCCTGCTTTGTGTCACGAGCCATTTCGCAGATGAGTTTCAGACACAAAGACGTACGCTCAAGCCAGTTGAAAGGGTCTTTGTCTTCCGTTTTGTCTGCAAGTTCACGGAGAAGTCCGTCATATATGCAGAACTTGTCACGGAAAAGAATTGATGGTTCATCACCAAAACTTATTTCTCGCCCGTCAGCATCACCCAGAGCAAGATCAACCACCACAAAATCCGATTTTTCAAACCACTCGGACAAGTACCCTGTGTTACGTGGAAGATATATCATATCCCTCGCCGAGGCACAAAGTTCTTTCTCACCCAGAGAAAAACGTACACTTCCGCCGGTTATATACACAAAGCGTTCGGTGGGTTCCGGATTCATCAGGTATCGATGACTTTTCTGAACAGAACAACATTCTATTCTCAAATTAACAACCGCAAGCCGTTCTGCAGCATTGTATGCAAGGTCATCTATTTTCATTATCCAACACCTCAAAGAGAAGTTTCCTTTAGCCTTAACAACCAACGCTGAAGATGATTGTTAAGGCTACTGATGAAAATTATATCATTATGATGTTTCATAGTCAAGACGCAATTTTTTACGAAAAACTTATTGATTTGTCCCCTGACACATCAGATAAAATGTGCTATACTTACTGTATGTAATATGTGTGGAAACACAAGACTAACTATTCATCACAAAACAAAACTCATGTGAAAAAAGGAAAGCGGTTGCGAATTATACAAACATTGTTGTGTTTTTATAAGTTTACTCACATATATGTTTGATTTATAATGATAATAAGAAATATAATGATGTATAAGCGAGGTTGGGATTATGTCACATGCTTACATAAAAAATTATAATGGTGCACCGACTATAATGATTGATGGAAAGCCATATCCGCCTATGACTATGACAACAGATATAAAGGACAAGAAATACTTGAAAAAGCTTGGCGAATCGGGCATTAAAATATATTACATTATGGCCAATACTCGTTGGAATCAACCGGGAGATCCCAATTTTGAATTAAAACAGCCAAAATGGGCATGGTTTCTGACACCTGATTTAAGGACAGATGGCATAAGTCAAACTGTAGAAGATATAAACACTCTGTTAGAAGCCGTACCTGATGCGTATATTTTTTTGAGACTGAATGTAGCACCCCCATGTGATTGGGTAAACGATAATCCACAGGAACAAGTACGATATAGTGATGGAAGCACATATCCTGTAATATGCACTACAGTCAGCAGATTTGACACACTTGACGGTATGCATTCGCTATGTTCCGAAAAATGGCGTCAGATGGCAAGTGATGCTGTGGATGAATACTTCAGAGAAATCGAAAAATTTGATTGCTTTGACCGTGTTATTGGTTTCTTTTTGTGTGCAGGCGGAACATCTGAATGGTATTATCCATTAGAACTGATAAAAGAAAATGGTGCCTATGGAGATTTTTCGGAACCATTCAAAAGAGAATACACAAAATATCTCACCGCCAAATATAAAAGCGATGAAAACCTAAAAAAAGTGTGGAAAAGAAACGATGCAGAGCTTGAAAACCCAATAATCCCCACTAAAGAAGAACGGGTATATATTAATGATATTGACGACAGAATATTACATACGCTTAATGTATGGGAGCGAGAAGTACGCGGTGCAAAAATAGATCATGCAACATCAAGTGAAAATAATATTGGTTTGTTTCTTAACGCAAACAAAAATCAGCACGTGGCAGATTTTTATCAAGCGTGGTGTGAATCCACCGCAAATACAATTATATATTTTGCTGAAATACTCAAGAAAAGATATCCTGATTTACTTGTAGGTTCATTTTACGGTGCCTTGGGATGTACGGAATATTATGATGCATCCACATCAACTGCCACTCTCAAGGTGCTTGATTCGGGCTATGTGGATTTTCTTGCCGCACCGGGTGTATACAATAACCGAGAACCGGGCGGACATATAGCACAGAGAGAAATGCAGGATTCATTCAGACTTAGAAATCGGATATTCATAAGTGAAGCTGATATCCGCACACATCTTTCTAATCCATGGATGCCCAGGGAAGCGGCAGAGGTATACAACATTAAAGATTCCCTTACGGTACTGAAACGAGAATTTGCATCCGTACTGTGTGATGACATTAATGCATGGTGGTTTGATATGGGCGGAGATTGGTATAATGACGAAGATATACTAAGCCTATTTAAAAGACAGCAAGAAGTTGCAAACTATGCATATACACTTAATCGAAAAAAACACAATGATATTGCTGTTATATATGATTGCGAAAGTATACATTATGTATCGCTACAACTCACAAGACTTGTAGCTGATTATTTCAGAACTTCTGATTTGGGGTGCATAGGTACATCGGTTGACTATTATTTTCATAATGATATGGCAAGAGAGGACATGCCTGATTACAAGTTTTATATTATGACTAATGTTTATTCGATTACCGATGCCGAGCGTGAAGCTATACAAAGAAAAGCTCGAAAAAACCATGCAGTTTTATTATGGTTATATGCTCCGGGATACATCAACCAATCATCAGATATACCAATGCAGATCGAAAATATTGAAAAAACTGTTGGTATGAAAATAGGTATGGATGCATCAACGTACTTCCCATATTTCAAAATAAATGAAAAAGCAAAAAATATGCTAAATGGTTTATCAACCGATAAAAAATACGGCTATATTGATAAAAATATCCATAGTAATATCTGGATACAACAAACTGTGCTTAAAACACCATATGTAAATCCACGTTTTTACATAGACGATGATAGCGCTACAACATTAGGCTCATATTTAAGCGACGGTCGTACATCACTTGCTATGCGTGAAGCTGACGGATACACAAATATATATTGCTGTACACCGGTGGTGCAAAGCGATATGCTTAGAGAAATAGCACGCTATGCCGGATGCCATATTTATTCAGACAGCGGTGATTTTGTATATGCCAATGAAAGTTTTGTTGCGATACATGCAAGTTCTGATGGTATTAAGACGCTTGAGTTCAAAACATCTTGCTCCCCATATGAAGTGTACGAGAAAAATTATTATGGAAATAATTGCAATAGTATCACCTTTGAAATGAAAAAAGGTGAAACAAAAATGTGGTCGTTAAAAGGAGAAATATAGGTGTAAAAACTCCGGTTCAAGAAAATAAAAGTGAAGCGAACATTATGAATATTAAATTTCTTGAAAAGGAGTATTTAAACACAGTATAGCATATATCCGTAAAAACGGATATTTAAACTATAATTATATAATACAAGGAATTAATTATGGATAATAAACTCACCCTTGCTGTCAAGGATCTTGCATACAGACTCGGTGCAGACCTTGTGGGCGTTGCAAACATAGAACGCTATGACGATGCACCAATAAGAATGAGCCCTCAGGGTATTCTCCCCGCAGCAAAATCAGTTGTAGTTTGCGCAGTGCATCACCCGGATGCTGCAATCGAACTTGGCGGAGAAAAGCACCCCCAGGAAATCGGTCCCTATTCAATTCAGTACATAATGAACGATAAACTTGATGTTCTTTCATTCAAGATTGCACGTTACCTTGACGATTTAGGCTATAAAACTGTGCCTATCGCAAGTTCAAACATCTGGCGCTACAGAGGATATAAGGATATGGATGCAACCTTTGCTCCCGACATCAGCCACATCTACGGTGGTGTGTGTGCAGGACTTGGTGAACTTGGTTGGAACGGCCTTTGTATCACTCCCGAATATGGTGCACGTAACCGTTTTATCTCAATTATTACCGAAGCAGAACTTACACCCACTCCCATGTATAACGGAGAAAAAATCTGTGACATGTGCGGAGAATGTATCCGCAACTGTCCCACAGATGCATACAGAAAAGAATGCAACGGAAAGAAAAAAATTGTTGTTGAAGGCAGAGAATATTCCTTCTGCAACAAAAACCTCTGGCGTTGCGCATGGGGTGAACACTTTGACATCGACCTTGATTTGCCGATTCCCGATGTTGTGGACGAAAAAGTTCTTCTTGAACACGTTGCAAAATATGGAATGCGCGGCGGAGAATTTGGTGTGTGTCTCAAAATATGCTTGCCCAAAAACTTACGTGAATGGGATAAGGATTACTGTCAGAAAACAGCACGCCGTAAACGTCATGTGACACCATCAGACCTTCCGGTACACCGTAGTGTTTATGACAAACTTCTTGTTCACGCAAGAGAATGGGATATTGACAGCGTTCACTTCATCTCTCCCGAAAGCCTTGCAAAAGCAAATATAGACATCAAAAAAGAACTTCCCGATGGCGTTGGTGCAATTCTCATCACATCACGCTATCAGATTCCCGCAGGTTCAAAAATCGACCACGATTCAAGTCTTAAACACATTGAAAACTTTGACAGTAACCACAAGTCAAAAGCGGATGCAATTGACAGTTATGCTCGTATTGCCCGTTTCAATGCCGACTTCACAGAACTTGATATGTGCCGTGAACTTGAAAACCTGGGATACACAGCACTTCCAAAATGCAGTCTTGACCACGAAGCATTCAAAGAACTTTGTGGTGTTAAAGAAACAGAAAACACATTTGTTATCACATCTCTCATTCTTGCAAGTGCGCCATTTGCTGATTTTGCGGCAACAGACATCGGTGCAATGGATGCATCAAAGAATATTAAAAACCAACTTAAAATACTTGCAAAAGAAAAAGGTGCAGACCTCTTTGGTGTTGCTTCTGCCGAAACAATCGATTCAATAACAGAACAGCTCCGCAAAATTCACGATGGCAAAACCGTGTTCAGCGTTCTTGACAAAAACACTCGTATGATGCCTTTTGACCCTGTTGTGTCCGAACACAAACGTGAATTCACAGCAACAAAAGATTTGCTTTCAGATGCAAAATCCGTTATTGTTATGGGTATGCACTATCCTGAAACCCCCGTTGAACGTCTCGGAAAACCCCCTGCAGAAGCAGTTGGTCCATATGTATTCACCCAGTATGAAGTAAACCGTCTCACAGGACACCTTGCATATTCCATATGCCGAGCCCTCAATGCCCTTGGCTATGAAGCGGTATATACTCATAATCTTACAGGTGCAGGCTCTACCGTAGGAAGCCCCAGAGGTCAGTTTAACGGTGCAACATGTAATGCTATAGAAGCTGTTGCGGCAGGTCTTGGAAAAATGGCACTCAACGGTTCTGTTGAAACCGAGGAATTTGGTATACATCAGCGTTTTGTTGCAATAGTTACAAATGCCGACCTTGAAAGCGATGAAGTTAAAGAAGGTCTTGCAAAGACATGTGCAGGATGCGAAAGATGTCTCTCCGCCTGCCCCACAGGTGCTCTCAGAAAAGAAGCCATCACAGAACTTGACGTTGCAGGCAAGAAAGTTACATATCTCCCTGCAGATGCAAATCGCTGTGACTGGGCAACAAAATTCTCACTTGTGACCGAAGAAGGAAATATGTATACAGGAAACTATACAGATGTTCCATGTCCCGAAACAGTAACAGCAGAGGCTCTCGACTCCGCTCTTCGCCAGATGGATCCGGTGCTCAAATTCCGTCCGGTTACCGGAGAAAAATGTATTGTAAATTGTCCTCTCGGACTTGAATAAGAAAAAAATTTTAAGCCCGCACTTGTGAACGGAACCAGTAAAAACGGACAATAGAAAAAAACATCCCCCCTATGGTATAATAAAAATATCATAGGGGGAATTTTTATGCCAAGAAGTTACCGTCACATTAAAGATTATGAAAAAGAGATTTTAAAGCTTAAAGAAATAGGTTTTACTAAAAAAGAAATCGGAAATCAATTAGGGTT
>JAZONV010000067.1:0-1804 GCA_045654685.1 Clostridia bacterium
TAAAAAACTCGGACGCTGCACGCAGACGTCCCTACTCACTGTTCACCGTTCAAAAACATGTCCTTTTGTTCTTCTGTCCAATCCAAAAGTTCACCGCTCATCGTTCATCGTTCACCGCTCATCATTCACCATTCTCATTCCCACAAAAACAGGCAATACGAAAATCAGGGCAATGATGGAGAAGAGCAGTCCACCGCATGCCCCCACGGCAAAGGAGAACCAGAAACGCTCGTCCTGTCCGTCGATAAGGAACGTTACCAGTCCCAATATACTGGAAATGACGGTTAGGAAATGACTTTTGTAACGTGAACGGGGGTATTGTTGTGTCTTTGTGAAATTATGAGTTAGGTATAGCTGCTAATAGAGAAAAAAACGGTGTCTTTATAACATTCCTTATAACATTTAGTTGGGAAGATACCTCTCAAATATTAAAAATCAAGGTTTTAATCAATACTATTTGTGCGCTTTATTCGTTTTTTCAAGAAAAAAGAGTATATTTGCATCCTTGATAAAGTGTGCTTGAGGCTAATTGTCTCATAAAATGATGAAAATAAAGGCGAATAAAAATATACAATCAGCTCAAATATTGATTGACCAAAAACAATATACTTCAAGTGTTCATTGTTCATACTATGCTGTTTTTCAGTATATGAAGCATATGCTTGCCAATACGGATAAAAATCCTATTACATTGGCAAATCAGGATGCTCATAAAGGAGATTCGTCGCATGAATATATATTAATAGAAATAAAGAATAGAATCAATGCGAGACCTCATCTTGTTCGTGCATTCACAGAAACCTTAAGGCTTTTAAAGAATGAACGGGTTGAAGCGGATTATCATCAAAGAGAATTTGATGATGTTGAAGGTCTCACTTGTAAGAATCGTGCGGAAGGATTAATAGCAAACCTTAAAACATTTTTCGGAAACATATGATTAAAGATAAAGATAATATTGAAAAGCAGTTGCGTTCTTGGTTCTCTCAGATAACTAAGAAATACACTTGGCTACAGGTCAAGTTTGAATTCAATGAGGAACGTGGTGTTTTTATGGTTTCCTTTTCACCAAAAAGTCATATTGAAGATTCTGACGAATTCAATATTGATGCAATGCTGTTTGCCGATGATATGAATGCTGTTTATGGCAATGAAGCACCCCTGTTTACAGATGAAGAGTTCCTTTTTACGCTTTCTTCTAATGCTGAGATTTTTGAAACTTATTCATTCATTTCTGCGGGTAGTACATTACCCTATTCAACAAGTGTTTCGATTCAGCCATACCGAAATGTTGGGGCGTGGGTATCTTCTCAAACCCATACAACAGTACCTACAGGCAAGAATTTCCGTCAAACCTCAACAGAGGCCTCTTATGCCTTTGCTGCATAAAATACATTTATGAATAATCAAATCCCTTTTCGTATTGTAGGTCTTCAGGTTGAAACCTTTAAGCTGACTGGTGAAAAACCGAAGAATGACATACCAGTAGAAGTGCGCACCAATTATGAGTTCGGCGTAAAACCCGATGAGCATATAGTTATGGCTCGGCTTGTATATACCTATCTTCAGGAAGAAAAAGAGTTGTTGCAGATGGCATTAGTCAGTACTTTTGACGTTAAGCCTGATGCTTTTGAGACGATGCTTGAGGGTAATACGTTCACACTTCAACCATTCTTTTCACGATACCTATCAACAATCAATGTGGGTGCTGCACGAGGAGAAATTCATGCACGTTGCGAACAGGTTGGTTCAGAACTTGCCAATGTCATTCTTCCACCTATCAATCTTGTAGAAGCACTTCCAGAGC
>JAZONV010000068.1:0-3125 GCA_045654685.1 Clostridia bacterium
CATGTGTTGCCACAAGATCTTCAAGATTCTTTGCGTTGTGATCATAATCATATACAAACACACTCATATCAAGAGAGTTGATATATTCTGCCATTTCAGGCTCTGCCTTGCAGTTGCCCGAAAAACCAAGATTTATAAAGTCAAAATTTAATCTCCTTGAAAGAATATTCTGATATATATTGCCCGGTCTTGATGCAGCCGCGCCCTGAGTAATGGACGAACCGTAAAACACTACCGGCTTAATATCCTTATATGGGGTTGGTCTTTCTATTTTTGATCCCTTTTTGATGCCTACAAGCACACTTGACACTTGTCCGTAAGGCGGCATATGGATTGTGATATCGCTTAATTTGTCCTGATATCTTTCCATCTTCACTCTTGACTGATAGCCGCCATTCTCAGGCACCTGTACAGGTGAAAATGTTCTGTTGTATACACCGTCTACATATATGTCAAAACCTGATGTAAGCACATTTGTACTGATCGGACTTGGATGACAATAGGGCTGTCTTGTGATGATGGCATATTCATCTGAGTCTCACTTAAATCTGATTCTGCCCCCTGAAGTATGTGTACGCAAAAAGTCCACTCCGTCACTTACCTTAAGCGCTTTATCCTTGGGCATTCTGACAAACTTGCCATCCTCTTCTGAATAATACACACCGCATATCTCAAAGGGTGCATTCATTATATCATAAAAATCCATATCGGATATGTCTATTTTGGTTGCTGCTACAAGATTCGGGTCCACCGCTTTGTAATCCATTTCAAATCCTCCAGTATAGGTTTTTTATTATTTTATCACTTACAACATCAAAAGTCAACATTATCTGATTATACCAATTTTTTAAAATCACTTGATTTCCTACTATTCCTATGGTATAATAGGGAAAATGAGGTGAAAGTATGAAGATATCTACCAAAGGTCGCTATGCACTAAGGGTTATGCTTGATATAGCCGAGCAAAAAAGTGACAAATATGTGTCAGTAAGAGACATATCCCGAAGACAAAATATTACAATCAAATATCTTGAGCAGATCATATCCCCTCTTCATAAGGCAGGATATCTTGTAAGCTTTCGAGGAAACTCAGGCGGTTATAAATTGAGCAAGGATCCCGATGAATACATTGTGGGAGATATACTTCGACTTATGGAGGGAAGTCTCGCATCATCACCGTGTACCGAAGATAACTTTGATTGCCCTATGAAAAGAGATTGCCGTACCTATGAATTTTGGGCAGGACTTGACAGGGTAGTCAAAGATTATATAGATTCCAGGACATTAAGAGATCTGTTGCCGAGAAAAAGAGATATAGAAAGCTTTCTATTATAATATATAAAAGCAGTATAAGATACAAAAAAGGGGCTGTCTCACTAAATAAAGTGAGGCAGTCCTAAATTTTTGCACACAAAAAGCCGCCAAAGTATAGAAACTTAGCGGCTTTTGTGGTATAATGAAGTATGACTAGTAATTCAAAAATACGAGTAGATTATACAACAAAAACAAGAAATTTTCAACTGGTTTTTCCAATTAATTTTGAAATTAATATTCCGGCAGATGATTCGGTACGCTTGCTAAGCAATGTATTGGAGGAGATTGATTACACAGAGCTGTATAGAGCGTATTCTCGAAAAGAGAAAAATAATGCAGTGTCACCGAAGAATCTTTTTAAAGTCCTTGTGTATGCATATATGAACAACATATATTCATCAAGATCGATTGAAACTGCGTGCAAAAGAGATATTAACTTTATGTATCTTCTGGAAGGTGCAAAAGCACCTGACCATAATACAATTGCCAGATTTAGAAGTGAACGATTAAAAGATATCATGGAAAATCTTTTTAATCAGGTTGTCCTGTTACTGAAAGACTATGGTGAATTATCATGTGAAAATCTTTTTGTAGACGGAACAAAGATAGAAGCAAATGCCAATAAATATACTTTCGTATGGAAGAAAGCCGTATTAAAACATCAGGCAAAATTGCAAGATAAAATGCATAAAGAATTGCCCGGACTTCTTGCTAAATATGAATTTAAAATGTATTTGGCAGAAGATATTAAAGCAAAAAGATTAAAGAAGTTCATAGAAAAACTCAACAAGATTAAATCCACAGTAATTTTTGTATCAGGAATTGGTAAACGAAAAACAGATTTCCAAAGAGATTACGAGCTTCTTTGTGATTGGTATGAACGCGAGAAAAAGTATGAATACTATCTTCGCAAAATGAAAGACAGAAACAGTCTTTCCAAAACAGATGAGAGTGCAACATTTATGCACCTTAAAGAAGATCACATGAGAAACTCACAACTCAAACCTGCGTACAATGTGCAGATTGCAGTTGATGCGGAATACATAGTAGCTGCAGAAATATTTAACGATAGAACGGATGTCAATACATTTGTACCTTTTATGGAAAAGATAAAGAAACAACTTGGTTTTAAATATATGTATCCAACCGCTGATGCAGGCTATGAAAGTGAAGAAAACTATACATATTTTGAAAACAACGGACAAAAGCCCTGCATAAAACCAGCTAATTATGAACAGACAAAAACGAGAAAATACAGAAATGACATTGGCAAAGCTGAAAATATGAAATATGATGAAAAATCAGATACATACATCTGTCATTATGGAAGAAAACTTGTTAATGTTGGTATGAGAAAATCCAAAACATCAAGTGGGTATATATCAGAAAAAACAATGTATCAATGCGAAAGTTGCAATGGTTGCCCATACAAAGCACAATGCATAAAGCATAATGCGAGGTGCAATACACCACTTGAAGAAAGAACCAAGCGATTTGAATTATCCACAACATTCAAAAAGCAACGAGAAAAAATGCTTGAAAGAATCAATACAAAACAAGGGATATTACTTCGGATAAATCGTTCAATACAGGTTGAAGGTGCCTTTGGAGTACTAAAAGAAGATATGGGATTTCGAAGATTTCTGACAAGAGGAACAACCAATGTACGAACGGAAATTCTAATTCTTTGTTTAGCATACAATATTCAAAAATTGCACAACAAGACGGTAGCCAACCGTCAGGGGCAATTTTTGCATGAGATAAAAGCGGCATAAAAAGAAAAAAGCTAAATCTAAGAGTTCGGAAAACAA
>JAZONV010000069.1:0-24195 GCA_045654685.1 Clostridia bacterium
ACAAACTACCTTCTTTCGAAGGTTTATTTGTCATGCCACAAAATCCACAAATATTTATATTTTCAATGTCCGTATCGGGCTAACTGTCTTTTTTAGAAATTTTTCTAAAAAGACTTGATTTTTATATAGTTAGCTCCTTTAACTTTTATTTTAAAAAACATATAAGTAAACTAATAACAATTAAAACAATCCCCGCTATTAATGCAGATCCGAATATAAATCCTATTACACTTACTAATGCATATCCTACTACTAATGAAAATGTAATCACAATTATTAATGATAATGGTTTTAACGTTGCAAGATATCCCTTATTGAGTATCATCAAAAATAATATGAATGCAAATATTAACCCTAATATCTCCAAATGAATTACACCTCCCTGTTATAAGCTGATGTTAATACAAATATTCCTATTTATATCTGCATGTTTTGCAATTACGTACAAAAACATATTTTTTGGCGTCATTAAGGTTGGTTTGGTGTAACATATTGATTGCATTTTGTTTATTGCAGTAAATACGCCTAACAGTATTACAAATAATAACAGTGATTGAAATTAATGCTGTTATACTTGCTATACATATTATCAAGCATAACGATATAGATTCGCACATCACTCATCACCTCCGGCTTCTCTTTTCACTCTCTGCCACTCAGACTCAAGGATTTTTCTAGACAAATCGATTAATGTA
This sequence comes from Clostridia bacterium, assembly GCA_045654685.1. Taxonomy (GTDB): domain Bacteria; phylum Bacillota; class Clostridia; order UMGS1810; family UMGS1810; genus RGIG1828. The sequence continues at coordinate 696 of JAZONV010000069.1, forward strand.
TTTGAAATCTCGCCGACATTTAGGCAATTATCAGTAAAATCAATATTGTCAAGCATGTTGGACATTACAGAGTTATATTCATTACCCACTTTGTTTATATTTTGATTTAACCTTGTTAGTAATTTTGCCCGAGCTATCTCGGCATTGTAAATATGCTTTTGTTCTATTTTTTTGCATTTTAAACAAGCGACAATTAAACCTATTTCTTCCCTAAAATTATTTATCCATTCCATTCGGCTCTTGGATATATTTTTGGCATATAGGTCACGATAATTGTATCTTAGGAGAAGGTAACTACCGATTGCACCAATTATTGCACCTAATGCACCTGAAATAAATTCGGCTAATATTTTGTTTACACCCCCTCCACACTATCCCGAATAATTCTTCTTACTGTTTTTTCGGAATAGTTGTATTTTACTGCCAATGATTTAATATTTGTACCGTCATACTCCTGGATTATTATCTGTTGTATTCGGGTAGGGTTAAAGAAGCGAACAGGGAAACAAATCTGTTGACCTTTAAATAATTGGTATATTTCCATAGCTGTGTCCATACCTAATTTGTCAGCTACTTCTCTATATACCATATTTAGTAATTCGGAATCGTTATCTGCCATTGGCATCACCTCTTTGTCATATTTTAGCAGATATTGTTGCCCAAGTACAATCCCAAAGTCCTTGTGTTTGTCCCTGGGTGAACGCATAAATTAAGGGGTGTTAGCCTCAAAAAGCTATATATTTATATAAGTATATAATTTATTAAGAAGATTGTCAAGTAAATATATATTTAATAAAATGTATTTAGGAGATGAGAGTATGAAGAGTATAAGACTTAAACTTGATAAGGTTTTAAATGAAAAAAATATAAGCAGATATGAATTAGCCAAAAGAACGGAAATCCAATATCCCATAATAGACAATTATTTCAAAAACAAAGTTGTAAGATATGACAGTTATGTTTTGAGTAAGATTTGCAATGCTCTCGAATGTGACGTGGAGGATTTGCTTGAAATGGTTGATGAAGATTAAGAAGATTTTAGTACACGATATATTTTATCAAAAACAAACAAAGCGTATTTTGGAAAAGTAAAATACAATTCCAAAATACGCTTTTTTCGCTCGTGCCTCCCGGAGTTCAATTCTCTCTATTCGAATGCAAAAAAATCCGCTACCTGACGGTGCGAATTTTTTGTCGAGGAGAATTTCTTGTGACGCTGTCACAAGAGGTGTTCACGACCGTTTGTTTGCTCGTTTCAAAACTCGCTTCACAAACAGTACCCGTTCACACCCCTCGCTGACAAAACAGTCACCCGGACTGTTTTGCTTAACCGCTCGTGCCTCTCGGAGTTCAATTCTCGATTATATAAAAAATATAGCCACCTTTTGGGTGGCTATATTTTTTATGGAGTCGAGGAGAATTGAACTCCTGTCCGAAAATCCATTCACAGCGGGCTCTCCGAGCGCAGTTTGTGATCAGGATTCCCTCGGCAAAGAGATCACAAACAAGCTCTTTGCTTTGGTAGCTTCATTGTTCATGGGCATCTCAAAGCTTTGATGCCTCACGTTCACCGCATAGATGACGCCCTTATCCCAACCGCGGTCAATCGGGTAAGAACGGCCGCCTTAATTAGGCAGCGTAAGCTAAATTATTGTTAGCGTTTATTTTTAATTTAGGCTGATTAAAGCGGTGCCCGCCGCTGCTCGCTCCTGCTGCTTCAAAATCCCCGTCGAACCCTGTACGACCCCGTAGGGAAAATTCTGCTTTCATATTATAACCAATATATAATATTTTGTCAATGTAATATTTTGACAACGTATGAAATATAAAAGCCAAACCCGCCAATGGCGGGTTTGAACATCAATGAATTCTATAGTCAAATTCATCAGGGATAGGAAAAAAAGATTCAGAATTGTCAAATCGAATGCAACCGCAGGTTGCACGACAGCCCGAAGGCGTACAATTGTACGTCGAGGATGAGGTTTGTCAATAGCAAAAAGGCAAATAATAGGAGAAAAACACTTTTGGGTTTTTCAACATTGGCAGTAAAATTAACAACTTATATGTTTGTTCACGCTATGAATTCATTCTTATTACTGCCTTTTTGCAGTCCGGGCTTTTTTTACATCCCGTCATAGTACGCTTCACATCTGTATATTGGATTTCCCTTTTCGGAGAAAAGTGTTTCATACTCTGTCATAACATTTCCTTCAAACTTGCTTGCATGAAGGTCGAGAGTGATGTTTTTAAGTCTCATGCCATAGTCTGAAAAAGAGTTGAGAGAAAATTCAAAAAGACCTCTGTTGTCGGTTTTGAAGTGTATGCCGCCGTCTCTTGCAATAAGTTTTTCCCAAAGCTTCAGGAAGTTGGCGTGGGTAAGACGACGTTTTGCGTATCCGCTCTTTGGCCATGGGTCACAGAAGTTTATATATATAACTTCGCATTTTGACTCTGTGTCAAATTCGGAAAGCACACTTGCATCTCCTGCAACAAAGCGGACATTTGTAAGGCCTGCTTCTTTCACCTTTTCTGCCGCAAGCACCAGTACATCAAGACATTTTTCAAATGCAATAAAGTTGATGTGGGGGTTGTTTTTTGCGGTTTCTGTGATGAACTTTCCTTTTCCGCAACCAATTTCCAAGCGGAGGGGAGCATCCTTTTCAAACACGCCTTTGATGTTGTTTTTGTAGTCTAAAATATTTTCAATCAAAATGTCTGCACAGGCAAGAAGTCTTTCTTCTCTGTGCTTTTTTCTTCTCATTCTCATATGTGTTTTCCTTTGCAAAAAATTATTTGTCTTCTTTTATGATTTCCTTAAATGATGCGGCAAGACCTGCAATTCCCTGAATTTCGGAAGGAATAATAATCTTTGTTGCCTGTCCGTCCGAAAGTTTTTCAAGAGCTTCAAAGCCTTTTAAGGCAACAACGGCGGCAGATGGTGCTGCCTCGTTTAATTTTTTGAGACCTTCTGCAGTTGCTGACTGAACGCTTAAAATTGCTTCAGCTTCACCTTCTGCTTCTCTGATTCTTGTTTCTCTTATGGCATCAGCCCTCAGGATTGCGGCTTCTTTTTCACCTTCTGCCACAAGAATTGCACTCTTTTTCTCACCTTCAGCTTTTAAGATGAGCTCTCTTCTTTCACGTTCCGCTTTCATCTGACGTTCCATGGCATCTCTTATCTGCTGTGGAGGAATGATGTTTTTGAGCTCAACGCGATTAACTTTGATGCCCCAGGGGTCTGTCGCTTCATCAAGAATTGCTCTCATTTTTGTGTTGATGGTGTCTCTTGATGTTAAGGTTTCGTCAAGTTCAAGATCACCAATGATGTTACGGAGAGTTGTTGCAGTAAGATTTTCAATGGCAGAAAGGGGTCTGTCAACGCCATAGGTGAAAAGTTTTGGGTCTGTGATCTGATAGAAAATGACGGTATCTATCTGCATTGTAACATTATCTTTTGTAATAACCGGTTGAGGGTCAAAGTCCACAACCTGCTCTTTTAAGGAAACAGTTTTTGCAACTCTGTCAATAAAGGGCACTTTGAAATGAAATCCCACGTTCCATGTTGCACGGTATGCACCGAGTCTTTCAACAATTGCGGTGTGCGCCTGGGGGATGATGCGGATTGACCTTACAACCACAATAAGAACAATTATTGCAATAACTACTAAAACTTCCATATTAAATACCTCCCTGAATTAATAACATTATATTTTTTCAACAACAAGTTTCACACCTGAAATTTTTACAATTTTAACTTTTTCACCCGCGACAATATCTTCACCTTCAAGGGATATTGCAGACCATATCTGACCTGCCACATTAACTTTTCCTGCAAATTTGTCGCTTGTGATATCTTCTGTGACATTTCCGACTTTGCCAATCAGCATATCGGCATTTGTTGCCTCTTTTTTGCCGTTGTGATATTTTTTGATAAAAGGCCATGCAATGGCGATGGAAACGCCGCTCAAAACCACAAAAGTGCAAATCTGTGCTGTGACAGAACCGCCAAGCGCTTTTGCAAGTATAGCACCGAGAGCGCCGAAGGCGAACCAGATGCTGACAAGGTTTGTGGTGGATGCTTCTATAATCATCATTGCCACAATAAATACAATCCATACTGCATAATCCATAAAATTCCTCCTTAACAGTATCCGAACCCGTTTTGGGTGCGTGTTTTTACGCTACTGCATTGTTAAAATACTCGCAACTGCTTATCTCACTTGTCCTGAACCGAGGATGATATACTTGTATGTTGTGAGTTCCTTAATTCCCATAGGTCCTCTTGCGTGAAGTTTTTGTGTGCTTATACCGATTTCTGCACCGAGACCAAATTCAAATCCGTCGGTAAATCTTGTGGAAGCGTTGACGTATACCGCCGCCGAATCCACAATATCCAAAAATTTGTTGGCACATGCATAATCATTTGTAACGATACATTCGGAATGTCCGGTTGAATATTTTTCAATATGGGAAATTGCTTCATCAATAGAGTCTACAATTTTCACGGAAATTATGAGAGAAAGGAATTCCTTTCCGAAGTCTTCTTCCGTTGCCGGGCAATCGCAGGGGAGAAGTTTCATTGATTTTTCGCATCCTCTGATTTCCACGCCTTTTTCTTTGAGGGCGCTTCCGATAAGAGCAAAAAATTCGGGTGAAACATCTTTGTGAATCAAAAGACTTTCTGCTGCATTGCAAACTGATGTTCTGCTTGTTTTTGCATTTATGATAATGTCTTTTGCCATTTGTATGTCAGCGCTTTTGTCCACATATATGTGACAATTACCCGTTCCTGTTTCAATTACGGGAACTGTGGAATTTTCAACAACGGATTTTATGAGTCCTGCACCGCCTCGTGGAATTAAGACATCCAGATATTCATTCATTTTCATGAGTTTTGTAACAGTTTCTCTGGATGTATCCTCCATAAAGCAGATGGCATCAGAGGGGATTCCCGATTTTGAAATCGCATCTCTCATAACATCGGAAAGGGCTTTGTTGGAGAAGAAAGCATCACTTCCGCCTCTCAAAATTACGGCGTTTGATGCTTTGAGGCAAAGAACAGCCGTGTCAACGGTCACATTGGGTCGTGATTCATAGATTACTCCCGCAACGCCGAGGGGGGTTCTTCTTTTGCCCACTTTAAGACCGTTTGGAAGAGTTTCCATTGATATAATTTCTCCGATGGGGTCGGAAAGCGCGGCAACCTGACGTACACCTTCCGCCATTTGCGAAATTCTTTCTTTTGTGAGGGTGAGACGGTCAATCATACCCTCTGCCATGTTGTTTAGTTTCGCATTCTCTATGTCTTTGGCATTTGCATAAAGTATGGCTTCTTCATTTTCCAAAAGTGCATCTGCAATGGAAAGAAGGGCGGAATTTTTATCATTTGTGCCTTTTTGTTTGAGAATTTTTGACGCATTTTTTGCCCTTTGGCAAAGAAGTTCAAGAGAGTTCATAAAAATTATCCTTTCAAAATCACTTTTGGGATTTAAACAGCGTTCCCACATTCTTGCCATCCAAAATGTCATAGAGAATATCGGGATCCTGACCGTTTGCAATTATCATATCAATTCCTGCATCATAACATTCTTCTGCTGCATGAATTTTTGTAATCATTCCGCCGGTTCCTCTTTCTGTTCCGGCTCCCCCTGCAAGGGCAATTATTGAGTCGTCAATTTTTTCAACAACGGGAATGAGTTTAGCGTTTTCGTTTTCTCTGGGGTCGGAGTCATAAAGCCCGTCAATGTCGGACAAAATTATCAGAAGGTCTGCTTTTGAAAGGGTTGCAACTGTTGCAGAAAGGGTATCGTTGTCACCAAATTCAATCTGTTCTGTGCTTACGGTATCGTTTTCGTTAACAATTGGGACGATTCCGAGAGATATGAGTTTTTCGAAAGTTGCAACAGCATTTTCGTTTCTCACAGGGTCTCTCACAACGTCTTTGGTGAGAAGAATCTGGGCAACGTTATGATTATATTCCGCAAAAAGCTTTGAATAGTAGTTCATAAGTTCGCATTGACCGATTGCGGCAAGGGCTTGCTTGTCTCTTGTACAATCGGGTCTTTTTGAAATGCCGAGTTTTCCCATGCCGATTCCTATGGCACCGGAACTTACCAGAATGATTTTTTTGCCGCTGTTTTTTATGTCGGAAAGAACCTTTACAAGTTTTTCGACTCTGCGGATATTGATTCCGCCTCCGCCATAGGTGAGGGAGGATGTTCCTACCTTTATTACTATGATGTCAGATGTGTTTTGTGTGTTCATAATATATCACTCCCAAAAATGTCAATATGCCAAAATACCTTCACACGCATTTGTGTGAAGGTAGTGGTTGCAGTTTGAATTTTTTGCATCAAAACAAACTCGGATTATTTTCTGAGTTCGCTTCTGCACTGTTTAACTCTGTCATTAACAGCTTTGAAATCTGATTCAACTTTTTCTAAGATATCATCTGCAAATTTGAGGGAAGCAAGTCTGATTTCTCTTCCGTCTTTCTGTGCTTTTGCAATGATTTCATTAGCGTTTGCAACAGCTTTTTTTGTGATTTCGTGCTCGTCAATGAGACCGAGGATTTTGTGCTCAACCTCTTTAACCTTTGCATCTGCCTGTTTCTGTGCATCAGAAATAATTCTTTTGCTGTCTTCTGCAATTGATTTTGCAACTCTGAGTTCATCGGGAAGCTGAAGACTGATGTCGTTGATAAGGGACATTACCTGCTCTTTGTTGATGAGAGTCTTTTTGGCAAAAGGAATTTCAAAACCTTTGTCCACAATGTCCTCAAGTTCACTTAAAAGTTCTATTACGTCCATCGTATGTATCCTCCTTATTGGTTTTTCTTGATTTTTTCGTAAATTTCTTCAATCATAAAATCGGGAACAAGCCCTTCAAGGTTACCCCCGTAATTTGCAATTTCCTTAACAATGCTTGATGACAGATAGGAATATCTTCCGTTTGTCATAAGAAACATTGTTTCGATGTCGGGTTGGAGTTTGCGGTTGGTGAGAGCCATCTGAAATTCATATTCAAAATCGGACACCGCCCGAAGTCCTTTAATAATGATATTTGCGCCAATCTGTTTAGCAAAATCAACCAAAAGACCTGAAAAACTCACAATCTCCACATTGGTAAGTTCTTTTGTTGCACGTCTTAACCAGTCTACGCGCTCCTCCAAAGAGAACTTTGGATTTTTGGCACTATTGGTAAGGATTGCCACATAGACCTTGTCAAATGTTTTTGCCGCTCTTTTGATTATATCCAGGTGACCGTTTGTTACGGGGTCGAAACTTCCGGGATAAACTGCTGTCTTATTCACTTTGAGCCTCCAGAATACTGACACAAACTCTGCCGTATTTTTTGTTTTTTATCATGTTGTAATTGTGCATATTAAATTCAACGCCAAAGTCTGACTCACAGACAATCGTTGCTCCTTCTTTCAAAAGAGAGAGGGAAAGGAGCATCTCAAGTGCTTCATCAAGAAACCCTCCGGCATAAGGCGGATCGAGAAACACAATGTCAAAACTTTCTCCTTTTTGAGAAAGGGTTTTGAGGGCGTCTTTAAAATCAGAACACAGGACAAGGCTCTTGTCATTCATTCTTGCCTTTTCAATATTCTGACGGATAACCTTTTCAGAGTCTCGGCTTTTGTCACAAAATATGCAAAAGTCTGCACCACGGCTTACAGATTCAATTCCAAGAGCACCGGAGCCTGAAAAAAGGTCAAGGCATCTGGCTTCCCACACTTTGTCAAAAAGCATGCTGAAGATGGCTTCTTTGACAGAATCAAGAGTGGGGCGTGTATTTTCGCCTTTGGGGCTTTCAAGTCTAAGTCCCCGTGCTGTGCCTGAAATAACTCTCAAAACATAACACTCCTATATATAATATACATAGTAGTATTATATATTTTCTTTAACTTATTGTCAATAGGCAATTTTTATATTTGTGTGTTATATAGAAAAGAGTAATTGGTAAAATTGTTGGGGATGCAAGAAAAGCGGCTTCGCCGCACCGCCTGCGGCGGGGAGTGCGGAGCCGCTTTTCTTAAGCCATGTGCATTTTTGAAAAGCTAAGCTTTTCTTAAAATTTTGCACGGCAATATAATCATTTTTTTAATGTATGGGAAACGAAGTTTCCCATACATTAAAAAAGTCAGGACACACAATGAACAGATAATTTTGAAATGTAATTTTACTTTGAAACCCCCAAAACAGCCACCATGCGGTCAGTTTTTTGTGATAATCACCGTGATTGGGGGATTGTTGGGGCGATTGAAAAAGTTGTGAACAGTCACGGTATATTTTTTGTGATCTATCGTTTTCAGATATTCCATAACGGCATCTTTTTCTTCGGTTCCCGAATTTTTGCCGTAATAGACGGTGACAGATACAAATCCTCGGTCCGATATGAGAGAAAGGGATTTTTCTATTGCTTCGATGCTTGTATCTCCTTTGGTGCAAACAGAGTGGTCGCCACCGGGAAGATAGCCAAGATTGAATATGACACACGAAACTTTTTCTTCTATATACTTATCCATATGGGAATGAGAATCCAGAATAAGCTGTGCATTTGAAAAATTTTCTTTAATAAGTTTTTCTTTTGTGGATTCCATGGCAGTTTTTTGAATGTCAAAAGCAAAAACCTTTCCGCCACATCCCACAGCTTTGCAAAGTTTCAGCGTGTCATTTCCGTTGCCCATGGTGGCATCAACGGCTGTGTCACCGGGATGCACGAAGTTATTTATAAAATATTCTGTTATGTGTTGGGGTTGAAGCATGTTTGAATCTCCTTGCAAAATCTATTGATGTGTTTCCTTTTTTCATAACAACAAAGGGATTTGAACAAAAATTTATGTCCCTTATTTTTCTGTATATTTTTTTGCAAGCTCCGTTATGGCTTCAAAATCATCGGAATCAACAAGAGATTTTTTCACGATTCCCGAACCAACGCCTATTCCGCAGACTCCTGCATCCATATATTCTCTCATGTTATTTTCATCAATTCCGCCAACTGCCAGAAATTTCACATTTGAAAGGGGCGCTTTCACGTCTTTTATGTATGAACTCCCCATGGTGTTTACGGGAAAGACTTTCACAAAATCTGCGCCGGAGCGTGAAGCTGTCGCAATTTCTGTGGGAGTGAGTGCTCCGGGGATTGATATCATTCCGAGTTCTTTTGTATATTTGATTATTTCAGTGTTTGTGTCGGGAGAAATTATGAATTTTCCACCTGCATTTTTGGTGAGTTCAACTTGTTTTTTGGTGAGAACTGTTCCTGCTCCGATTGCCATTTTATCTCCGAAATGCTTTGAAAGCATTTCAATTCCCGAGGCCACTTCCTCGTCGCTTGTGTTGCCTCGTGCGTCATATGTACATTCCATAAGTCTGATTCCACCGTCATACAATGCCTTTGCAAGGGGGATGAGTTTTTCTTTCTCAACTCCTCTTACGATGGTGATGATTTTTTCTTTGAGAATTTTTTCTGTCACGTTTTCCATTTTTATATCCTCCCGATACTTTAAAGATTTTCATCAATAATCCGTTTTATTTTAAGCATTCTTTCTTCCAAAAAAGCCTCCCACTCTTCCCGGCTGTTTTTGATAAAAGGGTTTTCTTCATATCCGTTTTTTTCAAGAATTTCAAGCTTTTCTTCTGTTTTGTTGTTTTCAAGGTGGTTCCCCAAAAATATTTCAACCTTTTCATTTTTGAGTTTCTCTATGCTTTGGATGAATTTTCGTCGGTTTTCATATGGCAAATTGTTTTTATCTAAAAAATCACGGAGCAAAGTGTTGGTTCCTGCACCACCAAACATCCCTGCACGATATGTTTTCTTTCCGTCGGTCACGTTGAATACAGAAAGAGACACAGCCTGACAGAAGTCACACAAGCGTGATTTGTCAAAGGTGTTATGAAAGATTTACATTATAATCATTCCAGAGAGTTTTTGTATGAACGATAATATTCACATTGTTCAACTGCATGTTCTCCTCCAAGGATAGGCTCAAAGCCTTTGGGAGAAAAGAATCCGTTTAACATAAATGTGGCAATTTTTTCAACATATGGATGAACGGCTTCTATTTGCTGAATATATCCGTTTTCTCCACTCATGCCGCCGCCATTGAAACGGGGAACAAGTTGAAAGTCATCATTGAAATCAAATGCCTCGCAATTTGCCCACAAATGTTTTTGGGCAATCTTGCAGGATTTTGCCAGATTACGATACATTTCACCGCTTTCTTTGACGGTGAGTCTGCCACCCTCAATGGTATGTCCCACCATATCCTGTGGGGCAATTATGTCAAATGAGGCTTCGCCTGCTTCAAAACGTTTTAAAAATTCGGGATGAATTCCGCCGGTTTTTTCATAAATATTTTCACCGTCAGCGTAAGGAGAAACGATGAAAGGTTTTACGGGTGAAAGTGACAAAGCGTGGTTTCTTAAGGTTCTCCATCTTTCCCAGAGTTTGTCATTATATTGACGCATGTTAACCTCTTCCGACTCATACCATCCGTAAAATGCAGGACTGTCGCCATAGAGGCCATAGAGTTCGTCCATAACATCGGTTGTGTTTGGAAGAGCACCTTGGTAGGTGTGTCCAAGTCCAATGAAAACGTGTTGTCCGTTTGCTTCTGCAGCGCGCAAAATGGCACCAATGGGGTCGGAGGCTTTGATGTCCGATGGAGGATAAAGCTTTGAATTATAGTGAGCAGTATTTTCCCCTTCCATTGTGTGAAGCTGAACCGTAACGGAGATGATTATGCACTTTATGTCCAGTTTTGCCATTTCGGTTATATATCTTTCCCAGTCTTCATCGGTCATCTGCTTTGTTGCAGGAGTGAAGGTTGAGCAGGGAATTCTGTCGTTTGGAGGTCCAATCATGATAAATCCCCCCGAAAGGAGAGGTTTGCGTTCCTTTTCTATGTTGAAGGAAAGATTGGTTTCTTCAAATTCGTCTTGTCCGCTTTCTTTGAATCTGACACAAAGAGAGTGTGTGCCTTCTGTGTAATAACTGAAATTATTGAAAAAATAAAATTTTTCCACAGGGTATTTTTCGACTCTGTGAATTTCTTTTCCGTCAACCAAAACGAAGGCGTCCAACAACGCTCCGGGTTTGGTTGTTTTTAATTGTATGCGAAGCTCCACATTGTCCTTTATGGTCGCCGGCATAAAAGGGATAAAAGCGATATCAAGACCGCTGTCGCAAGAAAAAACATTATTATTCATAATTTTTACCTCTGATAAATTTTATAGGATGATTTTAATATAATTGAATGTGGATTGAAATACAACCCGAAAAAACACCAAAATGTTAATTTTTCGCTATTTTTTTCTGACTGCGTCACTTCTTTCACGTCCTGACATATATGATGAGGGAGTTTTGCCTGTGATGCGTTTGAACACGGTTGAAAAATATTTGGCACCTGTAAACCCTGAAAGTTCAGACACTCGTTCCACGGAGTAGTATCCGGATTCCAAAAGCGCAATGGCGTGACGGATGCGAATATCTGTCAGATATTCCTTCGGAGATGTGCCCATTTCATTGTGAAATATTCGTCTGAAATAGGAAGGACAATATCCCGCATCGGCTGCAAGAGTGTCCACAGAAAGTGAAGGATTTGCAAAATTTGCGTGCATTATGTCCACAGAGTTTTGAATCCTGAACGTTAAAGAATCTGCCTGTATTTCCACCGACTGACGTTCTATTTGTTCCAATATGGAAAGAAACAGTGCATCCATACGATATACATATCCGCAAGGTTGGTTTTGCCAGGCGAAAAGAAGCTTTTCAAAAAGGGATACAAAAGCATCGGGATGGGTTGAGTGTATGGAAGCTATTGAAGGGGTTTTTAAAAATGACGCTTGAAAATGAACAACAATAACTTCTTCATCTGTAATCGTATTGATATTATATCCGTATCCTATCGGTACAAAGGTTACATCGTTTTTGTTCAAACGAATACGGTCGTCTCCTTTTACGACCTCTGCCTTTCCGTGAACACGGAATATCAATGTGTGATACGGCCTTGCAGGGCGAAAACGCTGGGATTTCGGGAAGCAAAGCCTGAGGACTGAAAGTATTTTAAAATCGAACCGTTCATTGTTAAACATATAGTCAGTATACTTTAATATTCAGGCTTTGTCAATGGATAATTAGTAGCGAAAACCTAACTTTTAGTTATTTTTTTGAGGTTGTAATTTTATATGCTGAATATATAATTAAATTAACTTGATAAAAGTGTTATGCGTCTGAGGGCTTAAATGCCCGAAGGCAAATCAAAACTGGAGGTTTTTGTATGAATAATATGATTTTAAAGCCGGATTCAAAAACAAATTTCGGAGGGTGGAAAAAAATAGATTTGTCGGGAGAAATCACAACCAACATAGTTTCCCGAAAATATGATTATTTGCTTTCATTGCTTTCTTTGAAAAGTGCAACACAGGTAGCGAAAAACGGACTTTTCTATCTTGCTGTAGGTGATGTTGACACAAGTGCGGAGTGCAAAGAAAATGAAACAGTAATTCGCATAACCGAAAAGGGAATTGCTGTAATGGGTAAAGACGAGGATGCAGTATCAAACGGTGTTAAAATGCTGATTGATATGAAACGTGTAGCTCCTTTCGAGGGAGAATATCCCGTTGGAGAATTCCGATATACCCCCAAAATGGGATTCAGAGGTGTTCATATGTGCATCTTCAAGCCAAATGACGGAACACCAAAGGATGATACATTTGTTGATGACATACGTCGCCGTACAAAAATTGCTGCTCTTTGCGGATATAACTATATTTTCTATGAATTCTGGGGAATGTTTCCATATGAAAAGCGTGAGTACGCTCATTGGCCAAATGCCTGGTCCCGCAGTGAGGTTGAAGATCTGATTTCTTTTGTTATAGACGATCTTCACATGACCCCGATTCCTCACCAGAACCTGACCAGTCACGCAGGTTGGAGCCGTATCATATCCCGTCAGCACGTTGTTCTCGATCAGCGCCCCGACCTTGAGGATATGTGGATTCCCGGTGGTTGGTGCTTTGCCACAACAAGAGAAGATACAAAAGAATATTTGCGTGATTTGATGGACGATCTCATCAAAACATATCGTAATCCTCCTTTCCTCCATTGCTCATGTGACAAGTGCTTTGGCTTTGGATCAACAGAAGAAGAACGTGTTCAGTCTGCAGACGATCTTTTTGCAAATCACCTGACCTTCCTTCACGATGAACTTGCCTCACGTGGCGCTCGTATGGCAATGTGGGCAGATATGCTCTATTCGTCTCTTGATGTGAAATACTGGAAATGCGATTCTTCGGTGGCAGACCGCTTGCCAAAAGACATACTGATGAATGTGTGGACCCACAACGACATCGGAGAAACCGAATGGCAGGACGTTCCCTTCTTTGAAGACAAAGGATATGAAACCATATACTCTCCCTTCCTTGACAAGGTTGGTGCAAAGAATATGATTGAGCAGTGTTTCAAAAACAACTCCAAGGGTATTTTGCAGACAACCTGGCATCGTCCCGAACTGGCACTTCCCACTGTTGTATATTCCGGTGCATATATGTGGACCGGGGAAGAACCTGCCGAGGAAAATGTTGAGAGAGTATTGCAATAAGTTGTAGCCGTTAAGGTTATGATTTTACTGTGTAATGTTCTGTTTTGACAATATGAAAGAATAAGATTTTGATATATTGAATGAAAAGGAGAATAGCAATGGCTATCAAACATACTGCCGTAAGTTATTACGGATTAAATTATGTTGAACACGCAGAAAAAGATTTCATAGAGATGAAAGAGCACGGATGTGACACCGTTATCCTTGCCATCACAGAGTTTGATATGGATTTTTGGTTCCCCAACATCAATAACATCGTAAAGACAGCCCACAAGGTTGGACTTCGTTGCATTGCAGACTCTTGGGGAATCGGAAAATATTTCGGGGGAGAGCAGGTTTCTCTCTTCCTTCAAAATAACATTCATCACAGACAGGTTTCGGCATATACCGGTGAAGTTCTAAACGCGGCTTGTTTTAATACAAATTCGTTCCGAGACTATTTTACAAACATATGTCTTAAACTTGCAAGAGAAACCGAAGTTGACGGATTTTTCTGGGATGAGCCTCACTATGCATATCCCAAGTCATATGCTTCCATAACCGGCGGAGCAGGAGATGACTGGTCCTGCAGATGTCCCGAATGTATGAAAAAATTCGAGGACTACTACGGATACGAAATGCCCAAGTTTATGAATGATGACGTGAAACAATTCAGATGGAGAGAAGCTCTCAAAACTTTGTCAGATTGTTCAAAGGCTCTGAAGGAAGTAAATCCCAATCTTGAAATCACCTGCTGTGTGCATGCAACAAAAAACACATATTATGTGACCGAACTTAGGGGATATGATAACTGGGATATGGTTGCAGCCTGTCCGTATTTTGATGTATTTTCCACAACAATTATCAACTGGTCTCTTCCCGAGTCATTCTTCAAGGAAATAACAGAGAGAACGGTTCGTATTGCAAAAAAATACGGAAAACAATCGGAACGCTGGATTATGGGCTACAATGCTCAACCCGAGGATTTCTCCCAGATTGACAAGGTTGTTGATTTGTATGAATCTATGGGTGTTGACCGACTTGCAACCTGGACATATCGCGGCGGTCTCGGAACAAGCGTTGCTGCTCCTGACCCGATAAAGCTCTGGGATGCTATCGGAGAAAATTATAAGAGGGTGCTGAAAAAATAATTATGAGTGAATACCTTGAAAAAATTATTGAAAATTTAAGCAAAATAGAAACGGAAGAAGCAATTGCACTTCAAAAAGCCACGGAGAAAGTTGCAAAGGTAATCCAAAACGACGGACTTATATTTGCCTTTGGTTGCGGTCATTCTCATCTCCCCGGCCTTGATGCCTTTTATCGTGCAGGGGGTCTTGCAAACGTTTCTCCAATGCTGGACACCGACCTTATGCTTCATAACGGTGCCGCAAAATCAAGCCGTATGGAAAAAATGGGTGGGATTGCTCCTGAAATCTTCAGAAGATATACTCCCACATCAAAGGATATGATTTTCATATTTTCCGCTTCGGGAAAAAATATGGTTCCCGTTGAAATGGCAGATGCGGCAAAAGCGTGCGGGGTGACAAGTGTTGGAATTTCTTCCATGGCATATTCTTCAAAAGGCGGAAAACTCCATGAACACGTTGACATTTCCATCGATTGCAAAGTTCCCTACGGAGATGCGTGTATGGAGGTTGGGGATGCTAAAATGGGTGGTCTGTCCACCTATGCGGCTTGTTTTATCCTCAACACTTGTCTCATAAACGGAGCAAAGCTTGCTTTGGAAAAGGGAAAAGTTCCGCCTGTATATTTGAGTGGTAATATTGAAGGCGGAAGAGACCATAATATAGTTCTTGAAAATCTGTATATGGGAAGGGTGAAACATCTGTGAGCAATGTGGCAGTAATCGGAATTATCGGCAATTCTGTATTTCTTCCTGTTGAACGCTTTCACCAAGGTGGTGAAACAGTTGAGGCGTATTCTCTTCACTTTGAACCCGGCGGAAAAGGCTTTAATCAGGCTGTCGCCGCAAAAAGGTGCGACACAAATGTTTCTTTTCTTGCTGCTGTGGGTCGTGAATATCGAACAGAGTTTGCCGAATTCTTAAGTGGTGAAGGCATAGACCACACCCTTGTTTTTAAGGATGAATCAACGGCTTTTGCGTCAATTGTAACTGATAAAAGCGGAAGCAATCACGTGACGGTCTATCAGGGCGCACAGCTTTCCCCTGATGATGTGTGCCTTTTTGAAGATAGCATAAAGTCGGCTGATATTCTTCTCCTCAATAACGAAGTTTCCGGGGATGTGAATGCGCAAGCCATAAAAATTGCAAAAAAATATGGCGTAAAATGCATCTTGAACCCTGCACCTGCCAGGAAAAACTGTGACTACATTACAGACAATGTGGATTTGTTCACTCCCAACCAACACGAGACCCTTGGAATAGAAGACAAAACCAATGTGATTATGACCTTGGGTGAAAAAGGGTGCCTCATAAAATCTATTGACAAAATCATTGGTTCTGTCAGTTGTGGTGAAGTTGTGGACACAACGGGAGCAGGCGACACCTTCAACGGTGTGTTGGCGGCAATGCTGGCAAAAGGAGCAGATATTGAAAAATCTGCAAAATGTGCAAATAGCGTGGCTTCTCTTGGAGTTACACGAAGATATGCGGTTTCTTCCATTCCCAAAAGTGATGAGATTGAAGAGATTGTATCCTCTGTTTTATAAAAAATCTGATATTTTTAAAGTCTATGTGACTGTCTTAACAAATTGACTGCATTGGTGCAATTGTTGAGACAGTCTTTTTTACTGTATAAGAAACGTCGTTCCTATACAATAAAAAATTTTATTATATTGCCGTGCAAAATTTTTGAAAAGCTTCGCTTTTTAAAATGCACATGGCTTAAGAAAAGCGAAAATGCTCTGCACTTCCGCCGCAGGCGGTGCGGCGTAGCCGCTTTTCTTATTGTTAAATTATCATTTTCTGTCTCTTTTGTTGCTCTTTTCGTATGTTTCTTAAAATTTTTCGTATGTTTCTTAAAATTCATATTGATAAACTTTTTGGTTTTTGGTATAATGTAGACGTATAAATATATTTGTGCGGAGGTGAGGATATGCCTGATTTTAAAGTTGTTTCAAAATTTGAGCCAATGGGTGACCAGATTGGTGCCATTGATGAACTTTTAAAAGGAATAACAGACGGAAAAAAACATCAGACACTCATGGGCGTAACCGGTTCGGGCAAAACCTTCACCATTGCAAAAACCATTGAAAAAGTGAACAAGCCAACTCTTGTCCTGGCTCACAACAAAATTCTGGCGGCGCAACTTTGCAGTGAGTTTAAGGAGTTCTTCCCCAATAATGCGGTGGAATATTTTGTTTCATACTATGACTACTATCAGCCCGAGGCCTATATCCCCGGCACAGATACCTATATTGAAAAAGATGCATCAATAAATGATGAAATTGACCGCTTGCGACATAGTGCAACAGCATCTCTTCTTGAAAGACGGGATGTTATTATTGTTGCAAGTGTGTCTTGCATCTATGGTTTGGGTGATCCCGATGACTACAAAAATCTGATGATTGCCCTGAGAGTGGGAACTGAAATTGACAGAGACGAGTTTTTGAGAAAACTTGTTGAAATTCAGTATACAAGAAATGACATATCTGCTGAAAGAGGCACTTTCAGAGTGAGGGGAGACTGTGTGGAGGTTTTTCCTGCATCATCGGGAGAGAGTGCAATAAGAATTGAATTTTTCGGAGATGAAATTGACAGAATAACAGATATAGACACTCTGACGGGTGAGATAAAGGCAATAAGAACTTTTACCACAATTTTTCCTGCCTCTCACTATGCCACCACCGATGAAAAAATGAAAACAGCTCTTTCTTCCATAAGGGAAGAACTTGACCAAAGGGCGGCAGAACTGAAAGAACAAGACAAAATTTTGGAAATGCAAAGACTTTTGCAAAGGACAAATTATGACCTTGAAATGATGCAGGAAATCGGATTTTGTCAGGGCATTGAAAACTATTCAAGACACATAAGCCAAAGGGCACCCGGCTCTGCACCCTACACCCTGATGGACTATTTTCCCGATGATTTTCTCCTTGTGGTTGATGAATCCCATGTCACAATTCCACAGGTCAGAGCAATGTATCACGGAGACCGTTCAAGAAAAGAAAATCTTGTGGATTTCGGCTTCCGTCTGCCATCTGCTTTTGATAACAGACCTTTGAACTTTGACGAATTTGAAGAAAGAATTAATCAGGCAATTTTTGTCAGCGCAACCCCCGGAGAATATGAACTTGAAAAATCAGGCGGAAAAGTTACGGAACAGATTATACGTCCCACAGGTCTTGTGGACCCCGTTATACTAATTCGTCCCGTACAAGGTCAGGTTGATGACCTTTCGGAAGAAATCAGACAAGTTACTGAAAAAGGTGACAGAGTTTTGGTTACAACTCTCACCAAAAAGATGGCGGAAAGTCTGACAGATTATCTCCGAACCATTGGAGTGAGGGTGAGATATCTCCATTCCGAAATAGAAACATTGGAGCGTATGCAGATTATCAAGGATTTAAGACTTGGTGTTTTTGATGTGTTGGTGGGAATCAACCTTTTGAGAGAAGGTCTCGACATTCCCGAGGTTTCACTTGTGGCAATTCTCGATGCCGATAAGGAAGGATTCTTGCGAAGCGAAACTTCACTCATTCAGACAATCGGAAGGGCGGCGAGAAATGCCGATAGCCGTGTCATAATGTATGCAGACACCATCACAGGCTCCATGGAGAGAGCAATTGGTGAAACCGAAAGAAGAAGGGAAATTCAGACAGCATATAACGAAGCTCACGGAATTGTTCCCAAAACAATCAAAAAAGACATTCACGACATCATCAGAACCTATGAATCAGGAAAAACCGATGGCGATTTTGGTGTTGATAAGGAAGAAAGCGACGAAATTAAAGTTAAGAGACTGACCAATCTGATGAAAGAAGCATCACAGAATCTCGACTTTGAAATGGCAGCGTTCTACAGAGATGAAATTATTAAGATTAAAGGAAAAATCAGATGAAAGAATATATCAGGGTAAAAGGTGCATCCCAGCACAATCTTAAAAATATAGACGTGGACATACCGAGAGAAAAGTTTGTTGTCATAACGGGACTTTCGGGCTCGGGCAAATCCTCTCTTGCCTTTGACACCATCTATGCCGAAGGTCAGAGAAGATATGTTGAGTCTCTCTCATCCTATGCACGTCAGTTTTTGGGTCAGATGGATAAACCCGACGTGGAATACATTGAGGGGCTTTCTCCTGCCATAAGCATTGACCAGAAAACCACAAGCAAAAACCCCCGTTCCACAGTTGGAACAGTAACAGAAATATATGACTATTTGAGACTTTTGTATGCCCGTATAGGAACACCTCATTGTCCAAAGTGCGGAAAGGAAATCAAACAGCAGTCCGTTGATGAAATTGTGGATGCTCTCTTTTCATACGGTGACGGAACAAAACTTCAGATTTTGGCGCCCGTCATTCGTGACAAAAAAGGAGAACACGCAAAAGTTTTGGAAGATGCAAGGAAAAACGGTTATGTGAGAGTGAGAATAGACGGAAATGTGAAAGACCTTTCAGAACCCATACACCTTGAAAAAAATCATCGTCACACAATTGAAATTGTGGTTGACAGAATTATCATAAAAGAAAGTTCTGCGTCAAGGCTTGCAGATTCCGTTGAAACTGCCGCAAAACTCGGAGGCGGAATTATTGTTGCAGACCTTTTTGATAAGGGTGAGAAGATTTTCAGTCAGAATTATGCCTGCAAGGATTGCGGAATCAGCATGGAAGAACTTTCCCCCAGAATGTTTTCTTTCAACTCGCCTTTCGGTGCCTGCCCCAGTTGTTCAGGTCTTGGAAGTTTTATGAAAATTGACCCTGAACTTCTGATACCCGACCCTTCAAAATCCATATATGAAGGGGGAATCTGTGCTTTCGGATGGGGAAATGTTGCAGACGGCACAACCTATTGGAGTGCGTGGCTTGACTCTCTTGCAAAAGAGTATGATTTTGACAAAAACACGCCCATAAAAGACCTTCCCGAAGAGATTTTAAACATTGTTCTCTATGGCTCCGACAGACCCATTTCAATAAATCACAATGGCTACAAGAAAACTGCGCCCTTTGAAGGCATCATAACAAATCTTGAACGTCGTTATAATGACTCTTATTCAACCTATTCAAAAACAGAAATTGAAACCCTTATGGGTGAGGTAATCTGTAAGGCGTGCGGTGGAAAAAGACTACGCCCCGAAACCCTTTCGGTGACGGTGGGCGGTATAAACATATCTCAGCTTACAGACATGCCTGTGAGAGAAATCTCAACCTTTTTTGAAAACCTGACTCTGACAAATCAGCAGATGATGATTTCAAATCAGATTTTAAAAGAAATTAAAGCCAGAATAAAATTCCTTGTGGATGTGGGACTTGACTATCTCACACTTTCAAGAAGTGCAGGAACTCTTTCCGGCGGTGAGGCACAGAGAATAAGGCTTGCAACTCAAATTGGTTCGGGACTCACGGGAGTTCTGTACATTCTTGATGAACCGAGCATAGGGCTTCACCAAAGAGATAACAACAAACTCATTGACACTTTGAAGCACCTTCGTGACCTTGGAAATACGCTTATTGTTGTTGAACATGATGAGGACACCATGTATGCCTCCGACCACATAATAGACATTGGCCCCGGTGCAGGTATTCACGGGGGAAAAGTTGTTGCCCAGGGAACTGTTGAAGACATCAAAAAAACAAAAGGAAGCATTACCGGAGAGTATTTGTCCGGCAAGAAGAAAATTGCCGTTCCCCAAAAAAGAAGAGAAGGAAGCGGAGAATATATAACAATTCTCGGAGCTTCCCAGAACAATCTGAAAGATATAGACGTAAAAATTCCCCTTGGCAAATTTGTTGCTGTGACGGGAGTTTCGGGTTCGGGAAAATCAAGCCTCATAAACGAAATTCTCTACAAGCGCCTTGCCCGTGACCTTAATGGTGCAAAGAAAAAGCCCGGCAGTCACAAAGGCATAACAGGGGTAGAAAACACAGACAAGGTTATAGACATTGACCAGTCGCCCATAGGAAGAACCCCACGCTCAAACCCTGCAACCTACACGGGACTTTTCACAGATATCCGTGACCTTTTTGCATCCACAAATGAGGCAAAAATAAGAGGCTACGGCCCCGGAAGATTCAGCTTCAACGTGTCCGGCGGAAGATGTGAAGCCTGCACGGGTGATGGTATCATAAAAATCGAGATGCACTTTTTGCCTGATGTGTATGTGCCCTGCGAAGTGTGCAAGGGAAAAAGATATAACAGAGAAACTCTGGAAGTAAAATATAAGGATAAGAACATAAATGATGTTTTGGAAATGACCGTTGAAGAAGGCCTCGAATTTTTTGAAAACATCCCCAAAATCAGACGCCGTCTTCAGACTCTTTTTGATGTGGGTCTTGGCTACATCAGAATCGGTCAGCCATCCACAACCCTTTCAGGTGGTGAGGCACAAAGAGTTAAACTTGCAACAGAGCTTAGCAAAAGAAGCACCGGCAAAACTGTGTATATATTGGATGAACCCACAACAGGGCTCCACGTTGCAGACGTACACAAACTGACAGACGTTCTCTCTGCCCTGACAGATGCAGGGAACACCGTCATTGTCATTGAACACAATCTTGACGTTATAAAGGTTGTTGACCACATCATAGACCTGGGCCCCGAGGGCGGTGACAAGGGCGGAAACATTGTGTTTGAAGGAACTCCCGAGGAAATTGTGAAATGCAAAGAATCCTATACGGGAAAATATCTTGAAAAGTATCTCAAATAAAATTATCTGAAAGAGTGATTTTATGTATGAAATAATTGCAGATGTAGTAAAATATATTTTCGTGTTTGCGGTTTATATGTTTATTTTAAGCATAGTCCGTCTGATATACCTTGATATCAATGACGCAAAAAGGAGAGAAGGGTCATCAGGTTCGGGATTTGCATATCTGAAACTTGTTAACCTGAGGCGAAATCTCGATTTTAAAATGCACGAAAGCTACAGCATCAAAGAATCTGCCTATATTGGCAGAAGTAAAAGGTGTCAGGTGTACATAGACGACCCCTATATGTCAAAAAATCATGCAAGAGTTTTTCTGCGTGACGGTCAGTTCTACATTGAAGACCTTGGCAGTACAAACGGAAGTTATCTGAACGGAAGAAGACTTCCCGACCATCCGGTAAAACTAAAAGACAGCGATAAACTTTCTTTCGGCAACATCAGTTTTATCTTTGTAGACAATATTGAAGCGGAGAGTTAAAATATGACAAAAATGCGTTTCAGACCCATGTTATATATTACTCTTGTAAATATAATCGGGTTCCTTATGCTCTTTTTATATTCGGGAGCAACAGAATTTTCATATATGTATTCGTGCCTGATTCTTTGTTGCATAAACATACTTATGTACATGCTTCTCTATCAGCTTGACTACGGAGACCTGTATCTGTTCCTTACGGTGTCCATGCTTGTTTCCATAGGGCTTGTGATGATTTCCAGAATTGACATTGCCCTTAAAATTTCAGGCTCTGACGGAGAATATGCCATGAGGCAGATGCTGTGGTTTATAATCGGAATTGCGGCATATTTCCTGACTGTTTTTATCTTCGGGAAAATTTCTTTCTGGCACAGATTGAAATATTTTTATATGGTGCTCACCTTTGCTCTGATTTTTGCAACTGTTATTTTCGGAAGAGAAATAAACGGTTCCAAAAACTGGATTGTAATTGGTTCGTTTTCAATTCAGCCATCTGAAATCGTGAAGATTGTATATTGTTTCTGTATTTCAACTTTTTTCTCGGAACTGCCGTCCTTTGATTCCAAAAAGAAAGACAAAAGAGAAAGAATCTTTGGCATACCAAGAGATGAAATTATCCTTTGTGTATATGTGTATGCAACAATGGGATGCCTTGCACTTTTTCAGAAAGAGTGGGGAACTTCCCTTTTGCTCTTTATGATATATTTCACAATGTGTTTTATCTACAAGTCAAGCAATCTTCTGAAGCTCATAAACATCTGCGGAATAGTTTTTGTGGGTCTTGTGGGATTTTTCTTTCTTGCAGACCACATAGGCGTGAGGGTGAGTGCATGGCAGGATCCCTGGCAGGATGCATCAGGGGGAGGATATCAGATAATTCAATCTCTCATAGCCATTGCATCGGGAGGATATTTCGGAGCAGGTCTCGGAAACGGTATGCCAAATATTGTTCCCTTTTCCCAGACAGATTTTATCTTTTCTGCAATTTGCGAGGAGATGGGAATGTTCACGGGCTTTGCCGTAATACTTTTGTATTTCCTTCTCACCTACAGAGGCATAAAAATCACAGTTAAAGCCACAAATGAATATCTAAAGGCTGTGTGCCTTTCCCTTGTAATCTCTGTGGGTTATCAGACATTCATCATAATCGGCGGTTGTATAAAACTCATTCCCCTGACGGGTATCACCCTTCCTTTTGTAAGTTACGGAGGAAGTTCAATGATAGTTTCTTTTGTGATGATAGGCATAATTACTGCCGTATCATTTTACGGAAGAAAAAAGAAAAAAGCATAAAAAAGGGAATGTAAAAAAAGTCCAGACCGCAAAAAGGCATCATTAATAATGAATGCAGAATACAAACAAATCCGTAATTTGTCTGATTTTCTCTGAGATGTTGTGGCTATCTATTTAATCGTATAATGTACATAATTATGCAAAAAATTTAAGTTTAGCGGTTTAATAAACCTACGCTAAAGAGCAAAAAAATGTCCCCCTTGCCTAAAGGGGGATGTCAATCCGAAAGGATTGACAGGGGGATTCTCTTTACACAATCATTAGAAAACACAGCATTTGTGCATATTTCTAT